>NZ_SGXV01000019.1:0-59741 GCF_005435055.1 Halorubrum sp. SS7 | reverse complement strand
GCCCGCGTCGTGGAGGATCTCCGTCAGCTCGCTCATCTCGCGCATGAACGTCGACCGGATCGCGGCCGGCGAGGTGGTCACCCGACCGGCGAGGGTCGTCGGGGAGCTCGTCGACAACGCGCTCGACGCCGGCGCCTCTCGGGTCGAGATCGCGGTCGACGGCGACGGCACCGACCGGATCCGCGTCGCGGACGACGGCCGCGGGATGGCCCGCGCGGACGCGGCCCGCGCCGTCGAGCGCCACGCGACGAGCAAGCTGGCGCCCGACGGCGACCCGGTCGGCGTCGACTCGCTCGGCTTCCGCGGCGAGGCGCTCGCGGCCATCGCCGAGGCCGCCCGGCTCGAACTCGTGACGAGCCCCGGCGACGGGGTCGGCACCCGGGTCGTCGTCGACGGCACCGCCCCGACCGCGGGCGAAGCGGAGGGGCCGGACGCGACGCCGAGCGTCGAGGTCGAACCCGCGGGCCGCGCCCGCGGGACGACGGTCGTCGTCGAGGAGCTGTTCGCGACGCGGCCCGCCCGCCGGGAGTCCCTCGCGGGCGCGAGCGCGGAGTTCGCGCGGATCTCATCGCTCGTCGCCGACTACGCGCTGGCGAACCCCTCGGTCGCCTTCTCGCTCGACCACGACGGGTCGGCGACGCTGTCGACGCCCGGGACCGACCGCACCGACGCCCTCCTCGGCGTGTACGACCGCGACACCACGAGCCGGTCGACGACCGTCGACGCGAGCGCCGACGCGGGGGGAACTTCGGTCGGGGTCTCGGGCGCGCTGGCGTACCCCTCCGTCACCCGGTCGACGCGGGACCACGTCCGCGTCTCGGTGAACGGCCGCCCGGTCCGGAACGACCGGCTCGCGGCCGCGGTCCGCGAGGGCTACGGCCGCCTCCTCCCGGACGGCCGCGAGCCGGTCGCCGCGGTCGACGTGTCGCTCCCGCCCGCCCGCGTCGACCCGAACGTCCACCCCGCGAAGCGGGAGGTGGGGCTCCGCGACGCCGACGCGGTCGCGGACGCGGTGGCGTCGGTCGTCGGGGACGCGCTCACCGGCGCCGACCTCCGGCGCGCCGCGGACGTCGCCACCGACCTCGACAGCGCCCTCGAACCGGTCGGCGAGGGGGACGGTTCGCGGTCCAGTGCGTTCGCCGACGCCGAGCCGATCGGCGTCTTCCGCGACCTCTACGTCCTCGTCGAGTCCGGCGACGAGCTCCTCGTGATCGACGGCCACGCCGCCCACGAGCGCGTGAATTACGAGCGGCTGGCGCGCGCGTTCGACGGCGATCCGGTGCCGACCGCGCCGCTGGACCCGCCCGCGACCGTCTCGCTGTCGACCGACGAGGCGGCGGCCGCGCGGGCGCACGCCGACGACCTCGCCGCGCTCGGCTTCGAGACCGAGCCGTTCGGGGGCGGCACGCGACGGCTCCGGACCGTCCCCGCGCCGTTCGGCCGGGCCGCCGACGCGGACGCCTTCCGCGACGCGCTCGCGGCGCTCTCGGCGGCCGACTCGGGGACGGCGCGGGACGCGCGCGACGACCTGCTCGCCGACCTCGCGTGTCACCCGTCGCTGAAGCGGGGCGACTTCGACGCCCTCGGCGACGGCGACCTCCGGAGCCTGCTCGACCGCCTCGGCGAGTGCGACCGGCCGTACGCCTGCCCGCACGGCCGACCGACCGTCCTCTCCGTCGACGCGGCGACGTTCGCGGCCGGGTTCGGGCGGGAGCGGTGAGGAACCCGGGGCGCTCGGCGCTCGGACGGGGGTCCCTGACCGATACCTATTAACGCGATGGGACCGCGGGTACTCGCATGGGAGAGCGGACCGACGTGACGCGGGGGTCGCTGCCGGCGGAGCGGTCGGCCGGCCGGTTCTCGGGCCCCGACGGCCTCCGCGACGTCGTCGAGCGGATCCTCGCGTGGCTTCGGGAGCGGCGCGGATCCGGCCTGGAGCGCGTCTCGACGGCGACGACGATGCGGAACGTCGTCGACACGGACGCGCTCGCGGAGGAGACGCCACAGAAGTGGAGCGTCCTCCACGACGTGGTCACCTACGGCGCGGACTCGCTCACGGACGTGCTCGTCTTCAGGCACGACCCGAGCAGACAGGACCTCGTGGTGATGCCGGAGCGGAACACCGAGCCGGAAGGCGAGATCAGCTTCTACCACGCCGACCGCACGAAGGGGGCGCGCCACCTCCTGTCGATCGGCGCCGACTCGCTCACGGCGGCGCTAAGCTACGTCTTAGAGCGCATCGAGCGGTTCGAGCGCCTGTTCACCGGCCGCGGCTCGGAGCTGCCGAGCGGCTACACGGGACCGTCGGAAGACCTGTAAGCGCGGCCGCGGACCGCGAGCCGACGCACGCCGACCGTTCTCATACCGACCCGTCCCGCGAGCGGCCGTCGCCGTCCCCGTCGATCCGCTCGACGCGCTCGACCGTCTCCTCCGCCTCCGCCGTCTCGGGCGGGTACGAGACGGTCCGCTGCGGGTAGGGGATCGAGATGCCGGCGTCGGCGAAGCGCTCTTGGATCCGCTCGACCGCGATCGCCTTCGAGCGCCACCGCGCCTGGGGCGTCGGCGGGTCGATCCAGAACCGGAGGTCGAGGAGGATCGCCGAGTCGCCGAACCCGGACGGGATCGCGTACGGCTGCGGGTTGTTCGCGATCGTGTCGATCCCGTCGAGCACGTCCTCGGCTATCCCGGCCGCCTCGTCGGGGTCGTCGTCGTACCCGATCCCGACCTCCATGTGGATCCGGAGCCGCCCCTCGCGGCTCCGGTTCGTGATCGCCTGGTTGGCGACGAGGTCGTTGGGCACCACGACGTACTCCCCGTCGAAGTTCCGCATGTGGGTGTTTATGATCGTGATGTCGGTGACGAACCCCTCCTCGTTGCCGATCTCGACCCAGTCGCCGATCTCGAACGGGCGGGCGAACATCAGCACGAAGCCGGCGATGAGCGACCCCAGCGTCTGCCGGGCCGCCATCCCGAGCACGATCCCGAGGAACCCGGCGCCGACGAGGAGGCCGCCGAGGTTCACGCCCCAGATGCCGAGGACCGTGATCCCGGCGAGCACCAGCAGCCCGACCTGCGCGAGCCGGGTGAGCAGCTGTTCCTGGTGGGCCGTGATCCGGTCGCTGTCCGCCGACAGCTCGCCGACGTACGTCTCCACCACGTCGCTGACGACGTAGGCGCCGCCGAGCAGCACCGCTGTGACGACGACCTGCGCGCCGACCCTGGCGGCGTTCTCCGCGACGGGCAACACCGCGACCACGAGTCCGAAGCGCCCCCACAGCGTCAACACGGCGACGCCCGCAAGCGCGAACAGCGCGAGCTGTAAGAGCCCGACCGCCAGCCGCAGGATGAACGAGGTCGGGACCCCCTCGCGGAACGTCTCGATCGCGCCCTCGGTCGATTCCGCCATGCGATCGTCGAGGAGCCGCTCGATCCAGGCCGCGGCGGTCCGCTCGACGGCGCGGACGGCCTTCGGCAGCAGCAACCAGCCGACCGCGAGCGTTCCGAGGACGATGGCGGCGGTGACCGCCAGCCGCCCCTCCGTGCTCGAGATGTCGCTCAGCACCGCCCCGACTCGTGCGCCCAGTCCGCCGATCACGGTCGTCCGTTCGCGGCCGGTCGGATAACGGCTCCGACGCGAGTCTCAGTCGGGAGAATCGGCGCGGCCGCTCCGGGGTCGGGGGCCGCGGGAGCCTGGTGGTCCCTCACCGCCCTCGGCGGAGTTCCTCTATCAGCTGTTCGATGAGCGCCGACTGCCGGTCGAGGCGCTCGGACTGCGCCTCGACGGTGCGGCGCAGCGCCGCGACCTCGCTCGCGAGGTCGGCGTCCTCGACCCCGGCGCTCTCGAACGGCGACCCGTCGAAGGCGTCGTCCCCACGGACCGGGCCCTCCGCGTCGGTCTCGGCCGCGACGGCCTCGGCGTCGCCGACGGCGTCCCCGGTCACCGACTCGGCGCCGGTCGCGTCCGCCGAGCGCCCCTCGGCGCCGACCGCCGACGCGGACTCGCCGGCGGTCTCCGAGTCGACCCCTTCGGCGGTCGACGCCGGCTCCGCCGCGTCCGCGGCCAGCGGGTCGGTCGCCGCGTCGTCGACGCCCGCGTCCGCGGCGAGGGGATCCGCGTCCAGCGGGTCGTCGCCCGACGCCGACCCCGCCGACGCCGAGGCCGCGGTCTCGGCCGAGTCGGCGCCGTCGTCCCCGGAAGCGGGGTCCGTCTCGGTCGAGCGGCCGGCGCCGCCCGTCGCGTCCCCCGCCTCGGGGCTCTCCGCGTCGGCCTCGGCGTCGGCGGCGGGCGACGCCGAGAGCGGGTCGGGCCCCTCGCCGAAGTCGGTCGTGCCGCCCGGATCGGCGTCCGCGGCCGGCTCCTCGGCCTCGGCGGCGACGCGGAACTCCTCGAGGCTGTCGACGCCGTGGAACGAACACACCGCGTCGGCGAGCGTCTCCCGGACCGCCCGGGCGGACTCGTTGGGGGCCTTGAACCGCTCCGAGCGGCCGTCGTGGACGAGGACGACCGCGGTGGCCACGGTCCCCTCCTCGAAGTCGAGGCCGGTGATGTCCTCGTAGTGGAACTCCTCGAAGTCGGCGTCCCAGACGGCCGAGCCGACGTGTTTGACCAGCCGCTCGCTGGTGACGATGAGGGTGAGCTCGGAGAAGCGGAAGGTGCGGACGACCGTCTCTCCGGGGCCGGTGACGCCGCCCGCCGAGAGGACGCCGGCGAGGACCGGGTGGAGCACGTCGTCGACGCGCTTGGCGGGGACCGAGAGCGTCTCGTCGCCGTCGAGGCCGTACCCGAGGGTGATCTTCGCCTTGCGGCGGCCCGTCGAGACGTCGATCCGCTCGACGTCGTGGCCGTACTCGTCGACGGACTCGTCGGACAGGAGCCCGTCGCCGCGGAAGACGAGGGTCCGGGTGGGCGTGACCGCGAGTCGATCGTCGCCGCCCAGCGGCACCTCGGCGACGACGTCCTCGTCGCCGACGGTCGCCGCGAGCAGTTCGGGGAGGCTCATACGCCCGGGATACGCCGCGCCCGGCATAAATCCGCTGGGTCGGCCGCGAGCGGGCCGCGAACCCGTCCGTCGCGGCCGCGTTCGCGGACGCCCTCCGCCCGCCGAACACCGCCGGCCCCCGCGCGGAATCGCCGTCGGCCCCCGCGCGAACGGCGTGGAAGCGGCCGCCCGCGGCGATCTGCGATCGGTTCACAACCCTCCGACGGATGGGAAGGTTAAAGAGTCTCATCGCGGTACGAAAAGGTGAGGCCGGGTGGCTTAGCTGGACATAGCGCCGCACTCATAGGGTTCGGAGATTCGGTGCGGTGACGCCTTGGAAGCGTCCGCGTCCTTCCCGTGGCTCCGCCGAGCCTCGGACCTGGGACATGCGGAGATCGTGGGTTCGGAGCCCACCCCGGCCATAATTTACACTTCTGGCACAGCCAGGCGCAAAACTCCTCCGCCGGAGTTCCTACCGTAGCCAGACAGCCAGTAGCTCACCGTCTTGCTCGACTACGGGAGTAATACCATCACTTTCCGTCAGGGAAACATGTACTAACGTGTACTCGGCGACGCCAGTCGCATCTTGAACTGCTTGGTCGAGGTCATCTTCGGAAGCTAATGCGATGATTTCACTGGCCTCCTCGTACGTTACCACTTCGACGCTTTCGACCGCCTGCCCGGAGATTGCTACATTGGACTCATCTAACGGGTAATTCAGCGATCCCGGGTGTAGTAATTCATTCGCCCGTTCATACTCACCCGCTATAATCGCCTCCCAGAACTGTCGAACAACGCTCGTCGGGGTTTGCGAGGTTGTGTTCTCCGCTGTCCCGCTCTCACTATCCTCGTCATCCCCATCGCTGCTCGTATTTCCGCCGCTCTCGTCGTTACTCGTTGCTGTACCACCCTCACCATCTTGACCGTCTCCCTCACTACCCGTGTCGTCAGCTCCTCCACCAGAACACCCGGCGATCGCGACTGTACTAATAGCCCCCACACTTGCTAACAACTCTCGCCTACCTCGCATACACTCAACTGTAACTGAAATGTCTAATAGATTCTGGACAATTTTCCCATGCCCGTTGCGTCGCCGCGCTCGCAGCGAAACGCCTGCGGCGTCCCGCGGTGACCGTCCGATATGCCCCTGCCAGCCCGCGATCTGATGGATCCGGACGTGAAGGCCGTCTCGCCCGACGACGCGAGCGCCGCACCGTGCTCAGGGAGTCGGGCTCACGGGAACGTTCCCCACGATATGTATGATATTTGAACAGATGTTTAGGCGACCGGCCGAAGCGATCGACAGATGCGGATCGCATTCGACTGTTCGTGCGGGGCAGCGATCGACGCGACGGCGACGGACGACGAGGGGATGACCGAGTGGGTGGCCTGCGACGACTGCGGCGCGGAGTTCAGCGTCACGGTCACGCTGACGCGCCACCCGGGGGAGCGGCGCGCCGCCTGAGGCGGTCGGGACGCGGCGCGAAGCGAACGCGTCGCGCACGAGCACGAACGGCGGCGGGGGTCCGCCGACCGACGGAGATTCTGTTACGCCGGTACGGCCTCGCCCGCGACGAGCGCGGCCGCGGCGACGGCGACGCCGAGTCCCAGCAGCGCGTAGTTCGCGAGCGGGTTCGCCGCGGTGACCAAGTCGAGCGTGTACTCGGTGTCTCGCAGGGGCGCGAACGGTCGGACACCCATTGGCGTGAGCGCGTCCGCGAGGAGGTGCGAACCGATCGTCGCGACGCCGAAGAGGAAGCCGGCGCCGCCGAACAGGAGCGCCTCGACGAGACCGCTCCGGAGACCGACCGCCAGCCCGGCGGCCCCGAAGGCGACGCCGACGAGCAGCGCGAACCAGACGGTGTGGGTGATCCCCCGGTGTTTGACGAAGGGAACTCGCGTGTCGAGGTCGGGGACCATCGCCAGCGAGGCGACGCCGACGGCGCCGGCGGCGCCGACCTCGACCGAGCCGAGGGCGGTAACGAGGAACCCGAGCGGGGCGTAGACGACGAGCGAGGCCCCGACGTGACCCTTCCGATACACGCTCCGGAGTGCGTCCCCGCCCCGTAAGTCCGTTGCGCCGGCCGCCGCGCGCTCGGCGTCCGCGCCCCGGTCCCGGCGGCGAAACGCCTACGGCCCCCCGCCGTGACCGTCTCGTATGTCCCTGACAGCCCGCGACCTGATGGAGCCGGACGTGAAGACCGTCTCGCCCGACGACGACGTCGCCGAGGTGTTCAAGCGGTTCGCCCGCTACGCGTTCAGCGGCTTCCCGGTCGTCGACGACGAGGACAGGGTGGTCGGCGTGATCACCGAGTCGGACCTCGTCGACCTCTTCGAGCCCGAGGACGAGACGCTGTGGATCCCCATCGGGCTCCCGCCGTTCGTGGACACGCTCTCGTATCAGGTGAAGCGCCCGTGGGCCGACCTCGACCTCGGCGTGGACCTGATCCGCAACGCCGACCGCCCCATCTCCGAGGTGATGAGCCCCGACGTGGCGACGGTGACGCCGGACGCGAGCGTCGACGACGTGCTCGACCTGCTCGTCGGCGACGATCCGGATATCAATCGCGTGCCCGTGGTCGACGACGACGGCCGGATCGTCGGGATCATCGCGCGGCAGGACGTGATCAGCGCGTTCCGCGACCGCCGACTGGAATAGGTCGAATCGGGTTCTCGTCGCCGACCTTTCGGCACTGTCGCCTCGGGCTCAACGGTGAACCCCTCCACAGCCCTAGTCGCTCGATGGTACGTGGGTGGCATCGCGGCGAACGCCTGCGCCGCCCTCGCGACTGCCCCTTTGAGTCCCACCCGCCCCGCACAGCACCGCAGCCTCACGCCTCCCCAACCTCGCCGCTCACGCGTCGCGGCTGCGCCGCTCGCGTTCGCGGCGTCCCTCGCGCGTGCTGACTCGCGGCCTGTCGGCCGCTCGCAGGCACGCGCCGGCCGCATCCGCCGGTGAAACGGCCTCGTTCGGTAGCAGCGACGGGACGCGATCGCCGGCGGCGCCGAGGGACAGCCTCTTAGGAGTCGACCGTCAGGAACGGACGGACATGCTGATCGCCGGAACCGTCGTCGCCGACTCCGAGACCGTCATCCCCGACGGCGCCGTCGTCGTCGAGGGGAACACGATCGCCGCGGTCGGCGAGGAGCCCGCCCTCCGCGACCGCTATCCCGACCACGAGCGGCGGGCGTTCGACCTCGTCGCGCCCGGCCTCGTCGGCGGCCACGTCCACTCGGTCCAGTCGCTGGGCCGGGGGATCGCCGACGACGCCGCCCTCCTCGACTGGCTCTTCGACGCCGTCCTCCCGATGGAGGCCGCGATGGACGCCGAGGCGACTCGGGCGGCCGCCGAGCTGGGCTACTTGGAGTGTCTCGAATCGGGGACGACGACCGTCGTCGACCACCTCTCGGTGAACCACGCCGACGAGGCGTTCGAGGCCGCGATCGACACGGGGATCCGCGCGCGGCTCGGGAAGGTGCTGATGGACCGGGACTCCCCCGACGGCCTGCTGGAGGAGACCGACGCCGCGCTCGCCGAGAGCGAGGCCCTCATCCGCGAGTACCACGGCGCCGCCGACGGTCGCGTCCGCTACGCGGTGACGCCGCGGTTCGCCGTCACCTGTACGGAGGCCTGCCTGCGCGGCTGCCGTGAGCTGGCCGACCGCTACGACGGCGTGACGATCCACACCCACGCCAGCGAGAACGAGGACGAGATAGCGACCGTCGAGGCCGACACCGGGAAGCGGAACGTCCTCTGGCTCGACGAGGTCGGGCTGACGGGCCCGGACGTGACGCTCGCGCACTGCGTCCACACCGACGAGCGCGAGCGCGAGGTCCTCGCCGACACCGGGACGGTCGTCACGCACTGCCCCTCCTCGAACATGAAGCTCGCCTCGGGGATCGCCCCGGTCCAGGACTACCTCGACCGCGGGATCCCCGTCGCGCTCGGCAACGACGGCCCGCCGTGTAACAACACGCTCGACCCGTTCACGGAGATGCGGCAGGCGAGCCTCCTCGGCAAGGTCGACGCCCGCGACCCGACGCGCCTCCCGGCCGCGACCGTGCTGGAGATGGCGACCGAGAACGGCGCCCGCGCCGCCGGCTTCGACCGCCTCGGCGCCCTCCGCGAGGGGCACCGCGCCGACGTGATTGGGATCACGACCGACCTGACCCGGGCGACCCCGATCCACGACCCGCTCTCGCACCTGGTGTACGCCGCGCACGGCGACGACGTGACCTTCGCGATGGTCGACGGCGAGGTCCGCTACGCCGACAGCGAGCACGTCGGGGTCGACGCCGCCGCGGTCCGCGACCGCGCGACGCGACACGCGGAACGCGTGGCCGAGACGGCCGGCATCGACGTCGCCGAACCGTAGCCGCGTCGCCGGCCGGTCCCGCCTGCTGCCCCGTAACCGAAGCGAGCGGCGGTAAAAGCGGCTTTATCCGCGTAAATCCGGACGGAGTATCTCCGGTTTATACCCGTACACGGCCCGTGGATCAGTCTACCATGACGGACCCATCGCGAACGACGAACGAGCAGGAGGAGGCAACGACGGGCGACGGTCGTCAGACGGCCGCCGACGGCTTCCGTCGCCGGGAGGTCGTCGCCCTCGGCGCCGGCGCGAGCGCGACGCTGCTCGCCGGCTGTGCCGGCGACGGATCGCTCCCGTCGACCGGCGGGTCGGACGGATCCGACGGTTCGGACGGCTCCGGCGGGTCGGGCGATTCGGACGGTTCGACGACGCTCACGGGCGACTTCCGGCTCCTGATCAGCGACGCGCCCGCCGATATCGACGACTTCGACCGGCTGGACGTCACCCTCGACCGGGCTCGCGTCTTCGAGGCTCAGAATGGCGGTGACGACGACGAGACGGAATCGGACGGAAATGACGACGGTGACGACGACGAGTCCGCGGAGAACGCCACGGACGCAGAGGGCGGCGACGGTGAGTCGCTGAACGGAACGGCGGACCAGGACGACGGGGCGAACGAAACGGCGGACGCGGACGACGACGGGGACGAATCGGATGACGGAGACGACTCGGACGACGGAGACGACTCGGACGACGCGGACGAGTCCGACGAGGACGACCGCGGGTTCACGGTCGTCGACCTCGACGGCGCGACGGTCGACCTCACGCGGGTGATCGAGGACGACGCCATCGCCGTCTTCGACGGGGAGATCCCGGCTGGAAGCTACGAGAAGATCGAACTCGACGTCTCCGCGGTGGAGGGGATCGTCGACGGCGGCGAGGTCGACGTGAAGCTCCCGAGCGAGAAGCTCCAGATCACCACCGGGTTCGAGGTCACGCCGGACGAGGGGGTCGACTTCGTCTTCGACATCAACGTCGTCAAGCGCGGGAAGAACAACGGGTACATCCTCAAGCCCGTTATCTCGGGCAGCGGCGTCGCGGGTCGCGACGTCGACATCAACGAGATCGACGACGAGGAGGGTGACGACGAGGGCGACGACGACGGTGAGGAGACGGCTGATGGCGGCTCCGACGGCGACGGCTCGGGCGGTGACGGTTCCGACGGCGACGCTCCCGCCGGTAACGAGACGGACGACGCCGAGAACGGGACCGCGAGCGGGAGCTAACTACGAGGAGCGCTCCGCCGACGACGCGACCGCGGAGGGGGACTGCGCCCACCGCATCGCGGCGTCGTCGTCGTTGAACGCCTCGGTGTCGACCCCCTCGACGTCGATGGTCCGCTTGAGGAAGCGCCGCTTCGAGCGCTGCCCGACGACGGCGAAGCGGTCGACGCCGCGCGCGACCGCGATCTGCGCGGACTCGCGGAGGGCCCGCCGGCCGGCGTCGGAGCACGGGCGGCTGGTCCGGACGACGATCACGACGGCGTCGATCGCGTCGGGATCGGTCGCGGTCCGCCAGCGATCGAGGAGCGCCTCGCCGTCCGCGGGGCTCAGCCCAGTCCCGTGAGGGAACTCGACCACGAGGACCTCGTCCTCGACCCGCAGCAGCCAGCGCTCGCTCGGTTCCATGCCACTCTCTCTCACGTACTAGGGTATAAATTACGCCCTCCGATTATCGTATCGGATACTGGGGTCCGGCGGGCGGAGCGATCCGGCGGCCCCTCCGTGCGAGCCCGCGGAGCGGAGCGGCCGTCGGCGCCGTATCGGCGCCGCGTCGGCCGGCGGCGACGCCGGCGTCGGTTATCGACCAACGAGATTCGACTCGCGTGCGAGCGGTCCCCGCGGCGCCGGTCGCCCGCCGAGGAGGTCAGTCCCGCCGGCCAGCCCCCTCGTCGAGCGCGTCGACGACCGCGGTCGCGAGCGCCTCGAACGACGCCTCGTCGGGGACGACGTCGACGCGGAGCCCCCGGTCGCGGGCCGTCTCCGCGGTCGGCGGGCCGATGACGCCGACGACCGCGTCCGCCAGCCCGGCCCGGGCCGCCTCGTCGACGCCGCGGTCGGCGGCCGCCGCGAGGAAGTTGTCGACCGTGAGCGAGGAGGTGAACGCGACCGCGTCGAGGTCGCCGGCCGCGGCCGCCTCCGCCGACTCGCCGGCGTCGGTCGGCCGCGCGAGCCGGTAGAGCACGGTCTCGGTCACGTCGGCGCCGGCCTCGCGGAGGCCGTCGAGGAGCACGTCGCTCCCGTGGTCCGAGCGGGCGACGACGACGCGCTCGCCCGCCACGCGCGCCTCCAGCGCGGCGACGAGACCGGCCGAGGTGTACTCCTCCGGGACGACGTCCACCGTCCAACCGGCCTCGCGGGCGGCTTCGGCGGTCGCCGGCCCGATCGCGGCGAGGTCGGCGTCGCTGGGCTCCCAGCCGGCCTCGGCCGCGAGCTCGACCCCGGTCTTGCTCGTGAGCACGACGAGCGGCGCGTCGGCCGGGACCGCGCCCGTCGGTTCGACTTCGAGCATGGGGTCCGGGACCGGCTCCGCGCCGAGCTCGCGGAGCAGCTCGACGGCCGACTCGATCCGCTCGTCGTCGGGACGGAAGACGGCCACGCGCGGCCGGTCGGCGCGCCCGCTCACGCCCCCTCACCGCCGCTCGCGTCGCCCTCGTCCCCGCCGTCGCTCGCCGACCGAACGGGCGCCGAGCCGGCGTTCTCGAGGAAGGTCACGACGCGGTCGCGGGTCGCGGCCACGTCGCCGATCACGGTGATCGCCGGCGGCTCGATCCCCGCCTCGTCGCGGGCGTCGACGATGGTGTCGAGCGTGCCGGTCGCGACGCGCATGTCGGGCCAGGTGGCGCGCTCGACGAGGGCGACGGGCGTGTCCCCGTCGAGGCCGGCGTCGCGGAGTTCCCCGGTGTACGCCGGCAGCTTCCCGACGCCCATCAGCACGACGATGGTCCCGCCGGTCGCCGCGAGCGCTTCCCAGTCGACCGCCGACTCCTCCTTCGTCGGGTCCTCGTGGCCGGTGACGAACGAGACCGACGAGGCGTGGTCGCGGTGGGTCACCGGGATCCCGGCGACCGCGGGGCCGGCGATGGCCGAGGTGACGCCGGGGACGACCTCGAAGGGAACTCCCGCCTCCGCGAGGTGCTCGGCCTCCTCGCCGCCGCGCCCGAAGACGAACGGGTCGCCGCCCTTCAGTCGGACGACGCGGTTCCCCTCGCGGGCCAGCTCGACCATGCGCCGGTTGGTGTACTCCTGGGGCGTCCACTCGCCGCCGGCGCGTTTCCCCACGTCTTCCCGCTTCTCCTCGGGGATCTCGCCGAGAATTTCGGGTCCGGGGAGCTTGTCGTGGAGGACCACGTCCGCCGACTCGATCAGCCGCTTCGCCTTCACGGTCAGGAGGTCGGGATCGCCCGGGCCGGAGCCGACGAGGAAGACGGTGCCGACGCCGTCGTCGCGCCGCCGCGTCGGCGGCTCGTCAGCGTTCTCCCCGGGGGTCGCGCCGCCGTCAGTCATCGGTCTCCGCCTCCTCGCGCGCCTCGGCGATCAGGTCGTCGGCGCCGCGGTCGGCGAGGTCCGCGGCGAACTCGGCCGCCGCCGTCGCGTGCGACCGGATCGGCAGGTCGCGGGTCCCGGCCACCTCCTCGGTGCCGTCCGTCGAGAGCACCCGCGCCCGGACGTGGACGTGCTCGCCCTGGACCATCGCGGCGACGCCGATCGGCGCGACGCAGCCGCCGTTGAGCTCGCCGAGGACCGTGCGCTCGACGGTGACCGCCACGCGGGTCCGCGGGTGGTCGACCGCGTCGCGGACCGCCTCGATCACGTTCGGGTCGCTCGCGGTGACCGCGATGGCGCCCTGGCCGGCCGCGGGGACGAACTCCTCGCGCGGGAGCCGCGTCGTCTCCACCTCGTGGAAGAGGTTCGAGCGGCGCAGGCCCGCCTCGGCGAGGACGACGGCGTCGTACTCCGTCTCGACCTTCCGCTCCATCGCCGCGCGCTCGAGGTCGGACAGCGAGTCGAACCACTCCTCGACGCTGCGCTCGAACTCCTCGTCGACCTCGTCGCCCGCGTCGTCTTCCGCACCCTCTCCGGCGGCGTCCTCGCCGTCAGCGTCGCCCTCGCCGTCGCCCTCGGCCGTCAGCGCGCTCTCCTCGCCCGACGCGATCAGTCGGCGCTCGTGTTCCGCCTGGAGGCCGGGCGCGAGCAGTTTCTCCAGCCGCGTGTCGACGTTGCCGCGGATCGGCTCGACGGTGAGGTCCGGGCGGGCCGCGCGGATCTGCGCGCCCCGGCGGAGCGAGCCGGTCCCCACGACGGCGCCCGACGGGAGGTCCTCGATGCCCAGCCCGTCCGGGTGGACGAGCACGTCGCCGGAGGGGGCGCGCTCGGGGACGCCCGCGACGACGAGGTCCGCCATCTCCTCGGTCGGGAGGTCCTTCAGCGAGTGGACCGCGAGGTCGGCGTCGCCGCCGAGCACCTCCTCGTCGAGGGCGCGCACGAACGCGCCCGTCTTCCCGAGCCGGTGGATCAGTTCGTCGGGGATCTGGTCGCCGCGCGTCTCCACCTGCCGGAGTTCCACGTCGCGGCGCCGGCTCGACAGCGCCTCGCGGACGGTCTCGGCCTGCCGGAGGGCCAGGTCCGACCCGCGGGTCGCGAGCCTGAGCGTTTCGGTCATACGCGGACCGAGGTCCCCCGCGTTCAAAAGCGCACCAGTTCGGCCGCCTCGGCGACCGCGGCGCCTCGGCGACCGCAGCGCCGACGCGCGCGCTCCGGCTCGCTCGCGCCCGTCCTCGCGTACCGAGGCAACTCCGGCCACGGTCACGGGCCATTTATCCGTCCGCCCCGAAGCGTGGACGAGATGGCACGCGCGAGCGTCGGGGCCCGGCTCCACTTCGGCTTCTGTAACCTCAGCCTCTCCCACGAGCGGCTGTACGGCGCACTCGGCGTCGGGCTCGCGGCGCCCCGCGCGGTCGTCGACGCGGAACCGGCCTCGGCGGTCCGCGTGACGGTCGACGAGACCGCGGGGATCCCCGCCGAGTCGACCGAATCAGCCGCGGCGGTGCGCGACGACGTCCGCGGGTACGCGACCGCGGCCGCCGACCTGCTCGGCGTCGACGGCGCCCGGGTCGCGGTCCGCGAGTCGCTCCCGCGGCACGCCGGCCTCGGTAGCGGGACGCGGCTGGCGGCGGCGACGCTCGCGGCGGTCGCGGCCGCCCACGGCGAGCCGCCCCGGGTGCGCGAGCGTGCCCCGGCCCTCGGCCGCGGCGGGCGCTCCGGCGTGGGCGTCGCGACGTTCGAGGACGGGGGGTTCGTCCTCGACGCCGGGCACCCGACGGCGCGCTTCACCACCGACCGCCCCGCGGACGGCGAGTGGACCGTCCCGCCGGTGGCCGCCCGCCACCAAGTTCCCGACGACTGGCGGTTCCTGCTCGTCGAGCCCGACGCCGACGCCGGCCGGAGCGGGCCGGCCGAGGACGACGCGATGCGCGCCGCGGTCGAGCGCGCGGACCCGGCCCTCGCCGACCGGATCGGCGGGATCGTCACCCGGCGCGTCCTCCCCGCGGTCGCGACGGGCGACGCGGAGGCGTTCGGGGCCGCGGTCGCGGAGATCGGCCGGCTCAACGGCGCGTGGTACGCCGACGAGCAGGGCGGCGTGTACCGGCCGCCCGTCGGCGCGGTCGTCGACTCGCTGTCGGGCGCCGCGTCGGTGTTCGGCGCCGGGCAGTCCTCGTGGGGACCGACCGTCTACGGCGTCACCGACGCGGCCCGCGCGGACGCGGCGCTGGCGGCGGGCGAGCGCGCGCTCGACCGGGCCGGCGTCGACGGCGAGGTGTCTGTCGTCCGGGCGTCGAACGAGGGGGCGCGGATCGACGCGGCCGGTGGGGCGTCCCCGCCGTCGGCCGACCCGGAGAGGGGTAACACTAAGCCCCGCGGCGACGGGGCGTAAGGCATGTCCAGTGTTCCGTTCGGGGTCGCGCGCCTCGACTCCATCCTCGGCGGCGGGGCGCCGTCCGGCAGCGTCGTGCTGCTCGCCGGCGAGGCGGGCGCCGGCGCCCGGGAGTTCGCGTACACCAGCGCGGCGATGAACTCGCTGGCGCACGCCGACGAGGAGCTGTTCGACCTCTACTACGGCGATGTCGACGACGACGCGACCCTGCCCGAGTCGGTCCACTACCTCTCCTTTACCGCCGACACGGAGGCGATCACCCGGGAGATGGGGTACACGATGGCCGACGAGATCGTCGACGCGGCGGTCGACGGGATCTCCTTCCGGGACCTCTCGCCGGAGTACTTCCAGCTGTCGCCCGTGCCGCGCGACTGGTACGAGACGGAGACGGCGTCGATCACCGAACTCGGCGACCGCGGGGAGTACGAAGACGTGCTCACCGCCTTCGGCGACTACCTCTCCGAGCACGGCGAACAGAGCCTCGTCTGTATCGACTCCGTCACCGACCTCGTCTCGATGGTCTCCGACGACACCGACTGGAGCGACGTCGCCATGGTGATGAAGGGACTGAAGAAGGCGGCCTACGAGTGGGACGCCTTAGTCCTCGTGCTGGTGAACACCGAGGCGCTCCGCGACCGCGAGTTCGGCACCCTGATGGACGCCGCGGGCGGGACCCTCCAGTTCTCGTGGGAGAGCGGCGGTTCGCAGCGCGCCCGGACGATGTTCGTCCGCGAGTTCCGCGGCGTGCTCTCGCGGTTGGAGGCCGAGAACATCGTCCGCTTCGAGACCGAGATCCACGAGGGCGGCTTCGACATCAGCGACGTGCGGAAGATCCGGTAACGCCCCGGGGGCGGGGCGAGCGCCCAGTATCGATCCGGAGAACGACGCGACAGGTTACTTATATCTCGCCGCTCAACGGCAGGTAGATGACGGAGGATCCGCGATGAGCGACCACGACCCGGCGACGGCCGCCCTCGACGCCGCGGCCGAGGACGCCGGCGTGAGCCGCGAGGAGCTCCTCAAGCGCGCGCTCGTCGCGCTCGCGGAGTCCGAGGGGATCGACGTCCCCGACGCCGAGGAGGTGGCGGCGGTCAAGGCCCGCCTCGACGACCTCGACGCCGAGCTCGACGAGAAGGTCACCGACCTCCGCGAGCGGTTCGTCGACCTCTACCGCGAGGTCGAGTCGCTCGACGCCGAGGGGGACGCCGCGGACGGCGCTGGCGCGGCGGCGCGGGCCGACGACCTCGCCGACGAGCTGGAGGAGGTCGCGGCCCGGCTCGACCGCCTCGACGCGGCCGTCGCCGACGCGCCGACCGCGGACCGCGTCGACGAGCTCCGCGACCGGCTGGACGCGCTCGACGACCGGATCGACGAGCTGGACGCCGTCCGCGACCGGGTGGACGAGTTCGGCGACCGCCTCGACGATGTAGACGGCCGGGTCGACGCGGTAGACGGGCGCGTCGACGACGTGGACGAGCGCCTCGACGGCGTCGAAGCGGACCTCGACGCGATATCCGCGGACGACCTGTCCGACATCGACGACAAGCTCTCGCGGGTCGCGAACGCGGTCGTCAGGGTCAAGCGCCGGCTCGACGCGGCGGAGCGCGACCGCGCCGACCGCGAGCGCCTCGACGCGCTGACGCGGACGGCGAACCGGCACGGGGTGCGGGCGGCCGACTGCGACCACTGCGGCGGGGGCGTCGAGCTGGGACTGCTGTCGGCCCCCGAGTGCCCCCACTGCGGGCGCCGGTTCGAAGACTTGGAGCCGAACACCGGCTTCCTCGGTACGTCGAAGCTCCTCGTCGGGGACCGGCCCGCCATCGACGGCGACGTCGCGGACGGCGCCAGCGGCGACGAGACGAGCGGGGCGAGGGGCCGGACGAGTACCGCCGCGAGCGACGGCGGGGCGGACGGTGACCGCCGATGAGCGACGACCGCTCCGACGACGACGCGGCCGAATACGATCCGTTCGGCGACGACGGTTCGGAGGACGACCCGTTCGGAGACGACGGTTCGGAGGACGACCCGTTCGACGACGAGACGTTCGCCGAGGGACCGGGCGACGAGGCCGACGACGGCCTCGACGGGCCCGACGCGGGCGGGGTCGACGACCCGTTTGCGGCCCTCGGCGAGGGGGTCGGGGACGACCCCGGACTCGACCGAGAGGAGGATCGTTCCGGCGACCGCGGCGACACGCCGCCCGGCGCGGACCCGGAACCGGGCGCGCCCGCGGACGACCCGTTCGCCGAACTGGACGCGGACGCGGCCGACGGGCCGACCGACGGGGACCCCTTCGAGTCGATGGGGAGCGAGGACGTCGGCGAAGAGGACGTGTGGGCGGCGCTCGACGAGGGCACCGCCGTCGGGGCCGACGCGACAGAACCCGGCGACTCGGCCGGCCCGACTCCCGGGACGCCGGGCGCGGCGGCGACCGGCGACGAGCGCGTGGTCGACAAGCGTAGCTACTGCCAGCGCTGTCCGCACTTCGCGGCGCCCCCGGAGACGGCGTGTACCCACGAGGGGACGCAGATCGTCGAGTCGGTCGACTTCTCGCGGTTCCGCGTCCGCGACTGTCCGATGGTCGACGCGGACGACCCGGAATTCGACGGTGAGTAACCGGAAACGGTTTCGATTGGGCCGTCGAGTGTTCGCCGCCGATTTCTGAACACGTTCAAGCCTGACCGCCCGGTACGTCGTCCGTACCGTGGTAGGGTTCGGCTTCGAGGGGCGTCGGTCCGTCGAGCTCGGTCCGGGAGCGGTCACCGGGGCGATAGGGGATTCGATTACGGTGATCCCGCTCGTCGTCGCGCTGGCGCTGCTGACGGACGTCTCGCTGCCCCACGCGCTCGCCGCGTTCGGCGCGTTCCAGATCGTCTGGGGGGTCCGGTACGGACTGCCGGTGTCCGTGGAGCCGATGAAGGCGCTCGCCGCGCTCGCCATCGCCGGCGCGCTCACGTACGCCGAACTCGCGCTCGCGGGGGTGGTACTCGGCGTCGTCCTCCTCGCTATCGGACGCACCGGCACGCTCGCGTACGTCGAGCGGTGGATCGGCGAGCCGGTCGTCCGCGGCGTCCAGTTCGCGGTGGGCCTCGTCCTCCTGGAGACGGGACTCGGCCTCGCGGTCGAGGATCCGCTCGTCGCGCTCGCCGGGGTCGCGGTCGCCGGCGGGGTCGCGCTCGCGGGCCACGGGAAGGCGAGCGCGCTGGCCGTCGCCGCCGTCGGCGTCGCGACCGCCCTCGTCGTCGCCGGCGTGCCGACGCCCCGCCTTCCCGGTGCGCCGCCGACGCCGGCGTTCGGGGCGGCGCTCACGCGGGCGGCGTTCGACGGCGCGGTCGCGCAGCTGGCGATGACCATCGGCAACGCCGCGCTGGCGACCTCCCTCCTCTTCTCGGACCTGCTCGACGCGGAGGTGACGCCCGACGAGCTGTCGACGAGCATGGGCGTGACGAACCTGATCGCCGTGCCGCTCGGCGGCGTCCCCATGTGTCACGGCTGCGACGGGGTGGCCGGCAAGTACGCCTTCGGCGCGCGCACCGGCGGCGCGAACGTCGTGCTCGGCGTCGGCTACCTCGTCGCCGCCCTCTTCGCCACGCCTGCGCTGATCGCGGCGTTCCCGCTGGCGATGCTCGGCGCGCTCCTCGCCATCGTCGCCGTCTCCCTCGCGCGCAACGTCACCGACTCCGACAACCGCGCGCTCTCGGTCGGGATCGGCCTCCTCGCGTTGGCGACGAACCTCGGCGTGGCGTTCCTCGTCGGGATAGCAGTCCACCTCGCGACAGAACGAGTCGGCGGATAACGCGCCGTGAGTGCGGTGATTTCCGTGACCGGTGGCGCGTGCCGACGAGCGCCCGCAGGGCGCGAGTCGCACGCGCGAGGGAGTCGCTGGCGGTGCCAGCCGCCAGCGACGAGGCTGGGGAGGTGTGAGGTGCGGTTGCCGTGCGGTGCGGGGCGGACTCAAAGGGGCAGCCGCGAGGCCGACGTAGGCGACGCAAGCACTGGAACGAGGAAGCGAACGCAGTGAGCGACCGAGTGAAGCGCGCAGCGAGCGTACGTCGGCCTCGCGGCTGGGGCTTTGGCGGTGTCCGTCGCCGATTCGCACTCGACCATCGATAAGTAAGCGGCCGGGGCTCTCGGAGAGGCGACGACGATGGCAGTTCCTGATACGTCGACTCCGAACTCGGTGCCGAGGGTCATTGATAGGATCCCTTCGGTCCACACGTCCTCGTCTCGGCCGCACCCACCGGACCTAAACCGTTCAACCCCGTACAGCACTCATATATGCAGTTCTGTGACGACTGCGGCTCGATGATGGTCTCTCGCGACGGGGAGATGGTGTGTCAGAACGACGACTGCGGCGCCACGACCGAGCGCGACGAGGCGCTCGCCGCCGAGTTCGAGTCGACGACCGAACAGACCGGCGACGAGGTGATCGAGACGGAGGAGGGCGCGAACTTCGAGGGGAAGCCCACCGCCGACGACGTCGTCTGCGACGAGTGCGGCCACGGCGAGGCGTGGTACACGATCAAACAGACCGGCGCCGCCGACGAGCCGCCGACGCGCTTTTTCAAGTGTAAGGAGTGCGGCCACCGCTGGCGCGGGTACAGCTGACCGCGATGGACGCGGCCCCATCGCGGCGACGACCCCTCCGCGCGTCCGCCATTCGCGCGCTCGCGGCGCTCGCGGTCGTCGCCCCGGCGGCCTTTCTCCTCGGCCGCGCGGTCGGGTTCTGGCGCGTGCGGCTCGCGGTCGGCAAGCTGCTCGCGTTGCTGCCCGAGGAGGGCGCTCCGGACCACGTTCGGGTGCTGCCGCCGCCCGCGGACGAGTACGCCGGGACGGTCCCGACGAGCCCCGCGGAGACCCGCGCGATGCTCCCCGACCGGGGCTTCTCGGAGCTGATCCGGGCGTACTTCCACGCCTACGAGCGCGACGGGGAGACGGTCCACGAGGTGGGCAGCTTCGTCCACCGCCCCGAGGGGCTCACCGGCGACTGGCAGGTCCACGTCCGGCTGTTCCCCGCGCCCGACGGGTCGACGGAGGTGTGGGCCCACTGGGAGCGGAACCCGTACGTGGCGCCGCTGGCGCACCTGCGGATGGAGGGGTACGACCCCGCCCGCGGGGAGCGGATCGCGGCCGAACTGATCGACGACCTCTGACGCGCGCGCCGCAGCCGCGGTGCGACTCCGGCGGTCCACGCCTCGATCACGGTCCGCGGTAACTAGCCACAGTACAACGATGGCCACAGCACCGCAGTCGGGCGATTAATTCGATTTGAACGGAATTGGGGCCGTAAACTCGACCGAAACGCGGCTGAATTCCGGCGTAGCGTTTGGACGGTTCATGTGGGTCGGGCAGGGAGGGGAAGGCACGATGAACACCGAACGCGTCGCACTGGTCGCGGTCTCGCTGGCGCTCGTCGTCGGCGGGCTCGCGACGCTGCTCGCACCGACCGTCGTCTCCGGACCGGGGACCGCCCCCGCGCAGGCGGCGGCGACCACCGCGATCGAGGGCGGCGGTCTCGCCCCGCTGTTCGGGGTCGCCCTCTGGGGCGTGACGCTGCTGTTCGGCGCGACCGCGGCCGTCTGGTTCGTGCTCGTCGCGGTCGTTGGCGCGGGCCACGAGACGCCCCCGAACGAGTACGGCCTCGACGAGGTACAGGTCCGGATCATGACCGTCGACGCCGCCGAGGTCGTCCAGGAGACGGTCGACTCCCTGCCGGACGGGCTCGACGACGTCCACGTCATCGCGGAGTCCGACATCGACGTGCGCGGGGCGACGGTCCACGTCGTCCCCGAGGAGTTCTCGTGTCGCGCGGTCCGCAAGGGCCGCGCTCAGGAGTGGGCCCGGCGGGCGCTCGACTGCCGGAAGGAGTTCGCGCTGTACCTCGACGAGGACAGCGTCGTCGAGTCGCTGGACGGGCTGCCGGACGCCGACATCGTCCAGCTGCGCGAGAAGCCCCGCCGCACGGAGTCGAGCCTCAGCTACCTGGCCGACGTGTACCGCATGGGCGTCCAGATCGAACAGCGGGCGTTCGCGCGCCTCTCGATCCCGCTGTTCGCGTGGGGCGGCGGCATCGCGGTCCGCACGTCGGTCGAAAACGAGGTCACGTGGGACCGCGAGACGCTCGTCGAGGACACGGCCTTCGTCTGGGCGGCCTTCCGCGAGCGCGACGTGACGTTCGCGCTGTCGGACGCGGTCTGCCGGAACGAGGCCCCGCCCTCGCTGTACGAGATCCTCCAGCAGCGCCGCCGCTGGGCGGCCGGGAACGTCCGGGCGTCCGCGATGCTCCCCTTCCGGTACGAGCTGCTGACCAGGGTCCGCAACTACGCGTGGGCGCTCTCGCCGATCGTCACCCTGCTCGTCGTCCCGCTGTCGCTGCTCAGCGTGACGGTCGTCTACAGCGAGCTCTTCTTCCTCGCGTCGATGGGGCTGGCGCTGTGTACGCTGGGCTGGTTCCTGCTCGGCGTCCGCTACTACGGCGCCGACCACCGGCACTGGGCGCTCGCGGTCCCGCTGGCGCCGCTCATCACCGTCGTCCACTCGATGGGGACGGTCGCCGGGATCCTCAACCCCCCAGAGTCGTTCCGCGTGACGACGAAGGTCGGGGGCGACTGAGACGGTCCGTCGGATCGGAAAATCTGCGATCGGTCGGCTCGGCCGTTCAGTCCGCCGCGAGCCGCTCCCCGAGGAACGCCGCGGCCGCCTCGCCCACCGTTCCGCTCCGCCCGACGAAGAAGTGGTCCGACTCGAACGCGACCGTCTCGATCCCCAGTTCCCCCGCGCGCTCGACCACGGGCTCCCAGTCGGCCGTCGAGTCCCGGGTCGCGTACAGCACGCGCGCCGGCACGCCGCGCTCGGCGAGGTCGCCGAGCGCCGCGACCGCGTCGACGTCGGGGTTCAGCCGCGCCGTCGGCGCGAGCGCGCAGACGCCCGCGAGGTCGGGTCGCGACGCGGCCGCGACGAGCGCGACCGTGCCGCCGAACGAGAAGCCGAAGAGGCCGACGCGGTCGTAGCGCTCCCGCGCCCAGCCGACCGCCGCGTCCGCGTCGGTGGTCTCGCCGTACCCCTCGTCCCAGTCGCCGTAGTCGAACCGGAGGCAGTCGACCCCGCGGTCGGTCAGCGCGTCGCTCACGGCCCGCAGCCGCTCGTCGCCGCGGTGGCCGCGCTGCTGCGGGTGCGGCGGACAGGCGACGACGACCGCGTCCGCGCGCGGCGCGTCGTCGGAACCTTCTCGGGCGCCGTCGCTCGCGGCGGTGTCGAGCGTGGCGCGCACGTCGCGGCCGCCGGGGATCAGGACGGTGTCGCTCACCGGGTCCGGCCTCCGCGGTCGCCGTCGCTCCCCGTCACGGGACCTGCGTCACGCGGTCGACGTTATCGAGGGCGGCGAGGTCGGCCGCGAGCGCCTCCTGGTCGACGCCCGCCTCGTAGTAGAACACGATGTCGAAGGCGCCGTCGCGGAGGAGCTGCTGGCACTCCCAGACGAACTCCTCGCCGTCGAGCGTCAGCCCCTGGAACTGGTTCGACGAGAAGTTCGTGTCGTCGTTGCCCGCCTCGATGTACGTCTCGCCCTTGTCGGCGTGGTCGGCGATGACGTCGTTGGCGGCGACCGTCAGCTCGTGCATCTCCAAGTCCTGCTGGCCGTCGAGGTCCGTGTGGACGATACAGCCCACCAGCTCGATGTCGCCGGGCTCTAAGAGGGCCTTCGTACGGGTGTATAGGTCGGCGTCGACGGTCTCGCTCATGGGTCACCGTTCCGGCTCCCGTAATAAACGGGTGACGGTTCACCGGGCGGAGGGCGCCGGACGACGACGCGCCTCAGCGCCGGAGCGACACGACGACGCCGTCCCCGCTCGCGTCGGCCTCGACCAGGCCGTCGTCCGCGAGGTCGTCGACGAGTCCCCGGAGCCACTCCCGGCCGTGGTCGCCGTCGGGCGCGTAGTCGACGCGGATCCGGTGGCCGAGCGCGTCCAGCTCCATCTCCTCGTGCTCGCCGAGCAGGCGGACGATCCGGCCGCGGAACTGCCGGCGGCTCCCCTCGAAGCTCGGCTGCTCCGGCACGTCGGGCGCGGTGAAGTCGCCGGTCTGGTAGGCGTGGCACCACTCGCGCCACGGGCAGCCCGCCTCGTCGCAGCGCGGCTTCTTCCCGCAGGCGACGCCGCCGAGCTCCATGACCGCGTTGTTCCAGACCCGGGACTCGCCCGCGGGCATGAGCGCCGAGGCGATCCGCTCGAACGCGTCGTCGTCGTCCGGGGCGTCGAACGCGCGGTACAGCACCCGCTTCACGTTGGTGTCGACGACGGCGTCGCCATTATTGAACGCGAACGACGCCACCGCGTTGGCGGTGTACGGGCCGACGCCCATCAGCTCGCGCAGCCCCTCCGGGTCCTGCGGGAACGCCCCCTCGTAGTCGTCCTCGACCTGCCCGGCCGCCTCTTGGAGGTACTTCGCGCGGTTGTTGTACCCCAGCGAGTGGTCGGACCAGAAGGCGACCACGTCGGCGCGGTCGGCCGCGGCGAGGGCGGCCGTCGTCGGCCACTCGTCGAGGAAGTCCTCCCACGCCGGCACGACCCGGTCGAGCTGGGTCTGCTGGCTCATCACCTCGCTGACGAGGACCTCGTAGGGGTCCTCCGTGCGGCGCCACGGGAAGTCCCGGTGGTCCGCCTCGTACCAGTCGACGAGCGCGCCGCGGACCGCGTCGAGGTCGGCCGGGAGCTCGGGAATGCCCTCCGCGTCGGTCATGCGGATCGCTCCGGCCGGCGGCGGTTTATCCGTGCTGGTCCCCGTCGGCGACGACGGGCTCCATCGTCCGCGGGTCGCGGTCGGGGCCGGGGTACGCCCCGCCGACGGCGTCCGGGTACAGCTTCGCGGGGTCGAACACCGTCGCGAACGCGCGCGGCTCCCGGACGCTCACGGGGAGTCGGTCGCGGAGCCCGGCCGCGGCCCCCGGCCCGGTCAGCGACGGGTCGAGGCTCACGACCTGCATCGCGCCGCCCCGGTACGCGGACGCCAGCGCGGGGTGGTCGCCCGGGGGCTGGGCCACCGGCTCGCGCCACTCCCCGGCCGCCGCGCGCCAGTCCGCCGCCAGGTCGGGGTCCGACAGCGACGCGATCACGGCCTCGGCGTCGTCGAGGAGCGGGTCGCTGGCGACGAGCGTCGTCCACGCGTGCGACCGGAGCGCGTCGAGCGCCTCGCGTGCGGCCCCGCCGAGGAGGAGGTCGGCCGCGAGCGCGTCGGCGTCGGCGACGACGCGCGCCGGACTGGGCTCGCGGGGCTCGGGGACCGCGTCGCCGCCGGAGGAGTCCCCGGCCGCCCGCGCCGCTCGCACGTCGTCGAGGGCGCGCCGCACGTCCGCCTCGTCGCGGTCGCCGCCGAGCGCGGCCGCGCGCTCGAACAGGTCGCCGAAGGTCATGTATCCCGGTCGGCGCCGGGGGCGTATCGTCCTTGCGGCCGCGGCCGGGCAGAGCGCGCGGCCCGGCCGGGTCCAGCGAGCCCGGACGTTATTTGTCGCTCGGATCGAACCCGACGGCGTGAGCGACCGATCCGCAGCCGACCCGACCGTCGCCGTCCCGCAGGTCCCGGTCGACGACCTCCGCGTCGACGCGAACGCCGACCGACTCCGGCGCCGCGCGGCCGACCTGCCGACCGGGGTCGACCTCGCCGTCTTCCCCGAGTACGCGCTCACGGGGTTCGCGGCCGACGAGCGACTCCGCGAGGCCGCGCTCTCTCGCGACGCCGCGCGCGAACGACTCGAATCCGTCGCGCGGGCGGCGGACGCGGCGGTGATCGCGGGCTACGCCGAGCGCGACGGGGAGGGCGTCTACAACGCGACCGCGTACGTTCCCCCGCCGGACCGCGGCGCGGGCGGCGGACCGACGGGCGAGACGCGCGACGGCCCGGGCCGGTTCGCCGTCTACCGCAAGCGACACCTGTGGGGCGACGAGGCCGCGTGGGTCGAGCCCGGCGCGGAGCGCGTCGTCGTCGAGACGGCCGCCGGACCGACCGGCCTGCTGACCTGCTACGACCTCAACTTCGTCGCGGAGAGCGCGTGGTTCGCGGAGCGCGCGGTCGACGCGCTCGTCGTCGTCGGCGCGTGGCCCGCCGACCACGTCGCCAACTGGCGGCTCCTGTGCCGCGCCCGCGCGCTCGACGGCGTCAGGTGGGTCGTCGGGGCGGGCCGCACCGGGAGCTCCGGCGGCGGGCGCGCGCCCGACGAGGCGGCGTACGCCGGTAACTCCCTCGTCGCGCGCCCGGACGGGGCGGTCGCGGCAGAACTCGGCCGAGACCCGGCGACGCTGACCGCGCCGCTCGACCGCGACACCCTCGCCGCGCAGCGAGACCTCGTCGGCGCTATCGGCAAAAATAGAAAATAATTTTCTCATGTCGAAAAAGTAGTTTTCTCAGTAGGAACTATTAAGTGGGTCGCGCGCGTATACTGAGGTGAAATGAGTACCCAGAAGCAGGCCCGTCAGCGATACGGCGACGTTCACGAGAGCGAAGCGCTCCGCGTCCCCGAGGAGAAGGCCGAACAGCTCGTCGACGCGCTCAACAGCGACCTCGCGGCGACGTACGTGCTCTACCACCAGATCAAAAAGCACCACTGGCTCGTCGAGGGCGCCGAGTTCCTCGACATCCACGAGTACCTCGGCGAGGTCGCGGCCGACCTCGAAGAGGGCGCCGACGTGCTCGCCGAGCGCGCGCAGGCGCTCGGCGGCGTGCCGCTCTCGGGCGGCGCGAACTACGAGGAGCACGCGCCGGTGACCCCCGAGGACGCCGACGCCTACGACATTCGGACGTCGCTCGAACACGACCTCGAGATGTTCGGCGACATCACCGAGCAGCTCCGCGAGCACATCCAGCTCGCCAACAACCTCGGCGACTACAACACCGAAGAGCAGCTCCGCGACATCCTCGGCGACGTCGAGGAACACGGCCACCACATCGAGCACTACCTCGAGGACGACACCCTCGTCACGAGCGAGACGCTCGAATAAGCCGGCCGCGGCGGACCGCTTCCGGGCCGTTCCGGAGTCCGATCCTTCGACTTTTCTGACACCGCCGAGCGGCGCCGCCGGCCGCGCTCGCGCCGACCGCGCTTCCGCTGACCGCGTTCCTCCCGACCGCGCTCCCGATCAGTCGAGGTCCGGCGCCCGCTCGCCGGCCGGAATCACGATCTCCAGCCAGTTCTCCTCGGGCGGGAGCGGACAGGAGAACGTGTCGCTGTACGCGCAGAATGGGCTGTACGCGAGGTTGAAGTCGACCGTGACGGCGTCGCCGTCCTCGAGGTCGCCCTCGGGCTCCAGCTCCATGTACCGCCCCTGGTAGTACGTCTGCTGGCCGGTCGTCTTGTCGCGGAAGGGGACGAAGATGGCGCCGTCGTCGCCCGCCTGTCGGTAGCCCGCGAGCGTGTGCTCCTCGCCGTCGACCTCGAACACGAACGTGACGACCCGGAGGTACCGGACCGGGTTGCTCGCGGTCGTCTCCATCTCGACCGGCTCGGGGTCGTCGTGGACCGTGACCGTCGCCTCGACGCGGTAGTCCGGGTCCGGCGGGAAGTAGTCGAGCCCGTCGAACTCGTCGCGGTCCTCCGGCGGGATCGGCGACTGCGGGTGGTCGTCGAAGAACTCGTCTTTCTCCCGTCGGTTCGCGCGGAGCCGCTCGGCGTAGTCCTCGCTCATGGCCGGATGGACGGGCGCCGGCGGTTTCAGGGCCGCGGTTCGGCCGCCCTCCCGACCCGCGACGCCCTCACAGCGCCTGGAGGTCCGCGAGGCAGTCGTCGAGGTCGCGGTTCGACGTGGCCAGCGAGACGCCGTCGACGCGGGCGAGGTCGGCGGCGTGGTCCCACAGGTCGCCGTCCTCGATGCCGTGGAGCACGACCGCGTTCGGCGTCGGGCTCACGACCCGCAGCGCCACGAGCGGCGACTCGCCGCGCGTCACCCGCGTGAACACGAGCGCGCGGTTCGTCGACTGGCCGTACAGCCGGTAGAACTCCTCGCTGGAGAGCCGCGTGATCGCCTGGATCGAGTCGATGACGGTGTGGCCGTTCACGTGGTCGTGGTCGCCGCGGACGACCTCCGTCGCGCCCATCGCCTCGTAGAAGTCCTCCAGGGGGACCGCCGTCGAGTACTCGCGGAGGTCGTGGACGATGTCGCTCTCGAACCCGGCCGAGAGCACCCGGGCGTGCTGGCGGAGGCGGCCGCCGCCGCGGCGCTCGTCGATGTCGAGCAGCCCCTCGACCGTGCGGCGGACGACGCCGATCCCCGGGCTCTCGCGGCGACCGCTCTCGTAGTCGGAGACGACCGACGAGGAGACGCCGAGCTGATCGGCCAGCTCCGTCTGCGAGACGTCGAAGTCGGTCCGCCACTTCCGGAGGGTCGCCCCCGGATCGTCGCTCAGCGTTATCTCGCCGGCGATCCGGCGGGAGAGCTCCTCGCGTGCGTCGCTCATGGCGTGAACGGACGACCGAGCGCCGCAAAAGGGTACCGTTCGTCGCGCGTCGAACGCCCTCGACTCACTCCAGGTACAGCGAGTAGACGATGACCGCGAACCCGACCGCCGTGAGGAGGCCGTCGATGGCGATGCCGACGGTCAGGTTCGCGCCGATGATCTGGTGAGAGACGCCGCCCAGCAGCGCCCCGACGGTGACGATGCCGAAGCCGACGCCCAGCTCGCGCAGCGACCGGTCGCCGGTCCGGTCGTACGCGCGGAGCGCGTAGTAGGTGATGCTGCCACCGAGCACCAGGATGGCGGTCTTTGCGACGATGATAGTCAGGTCGATGTAGGGGTTCATGTTTCCTCTCGTAGCTCCGACCACAGGTCGGCCAGTCGCTCGTCTCGGGTCCGCTCGGGCCGAGAGAACTCCACGTCGAACTCGCGGCGGTCCGCGTCGCCGTCGGCGCCGTCGTCGACCGAGACGGTGACGGCGTCGAACGACACCGAGTACCGCGTCGTGTGCTGCCCGTCCCGCCGGATGTCCGTCGACTCCGAGAGCAGGGAGGCGTCGGTGAGCTTCTCCAGCTTCCGGTAGGTCGTCGACAGGGGAATGTCGCACTCCTCGGAGAGCTCGCTCGCGGTCTTCGGCTCGGTGAGCGCCGCGACGATCCGACGGGCCGCGTCGTCGGCCAGCGCGTCGAGCACCTCGTCGACCGACGGCGGCTCCGGCTCTCGCGACGGGTCCCGCACCATGCGTGACGGTTCGGCCCCCGGAACTTAAACCATCGAACTTCGGTCCGAGCGGCGACCGATCGCACGAGGGCGCGGCCGGCGACCGTCCGGTACCGGCCGCAGGGGCCGCACCGCGCGACACGGGGGTCACCCCGTGCGATGCCGCCCGTTTTTGTACGGTCGCGGCGTACCGCGGGCCGATGGACACGTGGAAGCGGCGGGTCGTGTTGTACGCGGTCTTCCTCGGGGGGATGATAGCGTTCACCGCCGTCACGTATCAGTACGGGATGCGGGCGTACGAGAACGACCCGCGCACCCTGATCGAGTCGTTCCGCTTCGCGGTCGAGATGTTCTCCACCACCGGGTTCGGCGGCGACGCGCCGTGGCGGAGCCCCGAGATGAACGCGTACATCGCCGTGATGGACCTCGTCGGGATGGCGCTCATCTTCGGGGCGCTGCCCGTCGTCGCGACCCCGCTCCTCGAGTCCGCGTTCGCGACGAGCGTCCCGCGGTCGCTGGAGGCGGACCTGGAGGGACACGTCGTCGTCGCGTCCGACACCACGCGCTCCGACGCGCTCTTGGACGAGTTCGAGTCGGAGGACGTCCCGTACGCCGTCGTGGAGCGCGACCCGGACCGGGCGCTGGCGCTGTACGAGGCGGGCCACAGGGTGGTCCGGGCCGACCCCGAGACGACCGAGGGGCTCGAGCGGGCACGCCTCGGGGCGGCGCGCGCCCTGGTCACCGACGTCTCCGACCGCGTGGACGCGAGCATCGTCCTCGCGGCGAAGGAGCTGTCGACGGATGTCCGCGCGATAAGCGTCGTCGAGGACCCGAGCCGCGAGCGGTACCACCGGCTCGCCGGCGCGGACGAGGTGCTCTCCCCGCGGTCGCTGCTCGGCGAGCGCCTCGCCTCGAAGGTGACGACCGCGCTCCGGACCGACCTCGACGAGGTGGTCGCGGTCGGCGACCTGCGGATCGCGGAGATATCGGTCCACCACGGGAGCGGCCTCGCCGGGTCGACGCTCGCCGGCAGCGCCATCGGCGAGCGCACCGGGGTCGACGTGATCGGCGCGTGGTTCGACGGCTCGTTCGAGGCGGCGCCGCCGCCGGACGCGACGCTGTCGGCCGGGACGGTCCTCCTCGTCTCGGGGACGGAAGAGCAGGTGGAGCGGCTCGTCGACCTGACCAACTCGGCGGCCCGGCGGTTCGGCGCGGGCGAGACCGTCGTCGTTGGACACGGACAGGTCGGACGGACCGTCGCGAGCGCCCTCGAAGCGGGCGACGTCCCGGTGACGGTCGTCGACCGCGAGGACGGGGAGGCGATCGACGTGGTCGGTGACGCGACCGACCCGGAGACGCTGCGGGAGGCCGGCGTCACCGACGCGCGGACCGTCGTCCTCGCGCTCCCCGACGACACGACCGCCGAGTTCGCGACGCTCGTGGTCCGCGACCTGGCGCCGAACGTGGAGCTGCTCGCGCGGGTCGAGGACCCGGAGAGCGTGCCGAAGATGCACCGCGCCGGCGCCGACTACGTGCTCTCGCTGTCGACGGTGACCGGGCGGATGTCGGCGTCGGCCGTGTTCACGGACCGCGACGTGCTCTCGCTCGACACGCACGTCGAGGTCGTCAGGAGCGAGGCGTCGGTCCTGGCCGGCCGGACCGTCGGGCAGGCGGCCGTCCGCGAGACCACCGGCTGTACCGTCATCGCCATCGAGCGCGGCGGCGACCTCATCACCGACGTGGGCCCCGAGACGCGGATCGAGCGCGGCGACGAGCTCGTCCTCGCCGGCACCGACGAGGGGGTCCGGTCGTTCGAGCGCGCGTTCGCCTGACCGGTTCGCGCCGCAGGTCTCGCCCGTGCCCCCGGCTCCGCCGCCGATCCCGCCCGCGCGACCGTTCCCGCCGGGCCGAGTCGAACGCTTCAAGTATTCGCTGGCTGTTCGTACCCGTATGAAAGACCAGGGACGCTCCGCGCGCAAGCGGACCGGCGGCCGACTCAAGCACGCCTCGAACAAGAAGCGCCACCAGCTCGGCCGCGAGCCCGCCGAGACCACGGTCGGCGAGACGCGGCTCCAGTACATCGACTCCCGCGGCACGGACAAGAAGGTCCGCGCGCTCTCGACGAACGTCGCGCAGGTCGCCGACGACGGCGAGGTCAGCGAGGCCGAGATCGAGAACGTCGTCGACAACCCCGCGAACGTCAACTACGCCCGCCGGAACATCGTCACCAAGGGCGCCATCATCGAGACGTCCGCCGGCCGCGCCCGCGTCACCTCGCGCCCCGGACAGACCGGCCAGGTCAACGCGGTCCTGCTCGACTGAGCCCGCGCCCTTTCTGAAGGTATTTCCCCCCGCACGCCCACCAGCCACGCGTGTACCTCGGCGTCGACGAGGCCGGCAAGGGGCCCGCCCTGGGACCGATGGTGGCGGCGGCGGTGCTCGCCGACCCCGCGAGCCTGCCGGCCGACGTGGACGACTCGAAGCGCGTCGCGCCGGCTCGCCGGGAGGCGCTGGCCGCGGCCCTCCGAGACGACCCGGCCGTCGCCGTCGGCGTCGCCCGCGTCGAGCCCGCCGAGATCGACCGGCCGGACACCGACATGAACACGCTCACCGTCCGCGGACAGGCGCGGGCGGTCCGGGCCGCGCTCGCCGACCGGCCCCCAGAGGTCGCCGGACCGGTCCGCGTCGTCGCCGACGCGGGCGACACCAGCGAGGCGCGGTTCGCGGAGCGGCTCGCGCGCTTCGTCGCCGAGGGCGGCGAGGCGGACTCCGCCGCGGGGGCCGACCGCGTCCCGTCGGTCGACGTGACCGCCGCCCACGGCGCCGACGAGGACGACCCCGTCGTCGGCGCGGCGAGCGTCGTCGCGAAGGTGGAGCGAGACGCCGCGATGGCCGAGATCGACGCCGCGTACCCGGCGTACGACGACCTCGGCAGCGGGTACCCGAGCGACCCGGCCACCAGGGCGTTCCTCGCGGCGTACGTCGGCGACAACGGGACGCTGCCGGACTGCGCGCGAGCGTCGTGGGCGACCTGCGAGGACGCGCTCGCCGCCGCCGAACAGTCGGCGCTCGACGAGTTCTGACCGCCGCGCCGAGGAAAAATCGGGATCCGCCCGCCGGGCGGGCGCCGCGCGATTCACCGCCGCGTCAGAGGAAGAATCCCTTGAACGCGTTGATGACCGCCCACTTGATCTGTTCGATAGGCTGGCCGCTCTCGCCGCTGATGGCGATGTCGTCGTTCGCCACCGCGTCCCGGAACGCCGTCGCCGGGTCGTCGGCGTCGACGATCCCCCGGATCGTCTCACGGTCGGTCGTTATCTTCCTGACGGCGTCGTCGCTCGGGCTCTCCGACAGTCCGGTGATGCGGTTCCGGTCGTCCATCGTCACCGCGTAGGTGACCGTCGAGTCGCCGTCCTCGACGTAGATGTTGCTGGTCCCCGCGAGGTTGATCGGCCCGAGGTTGATGCCGTCGACGTTGTCGTTGTACGTCGGCACCATCTCCTCCAGCGACTCGTACAGGTCGTCGCCCGACGACTGCGCGACCGCGCCGCCGGTGGCGGCGACGAGGACCAGCAGCGCCACGGCGAGCACGAACGGACCGCGTGTGAGCTTCATTGCTACCGGGAGGCGCCGCGAGTATTTAAACCGTTCAGGAGACCGCGTCTCCCGCCCGACGGGCGCGATTCCGCCTCGCGCACGCGGCAGCGCCGGCTTCAGAACAGTCCGGCCGCGAATCCGCCGACCGCACCCACGAACGTCTCCCACACCGAGAAGCCGGTCGCGATCGCCAACACGGTGTCCGCGCCGAAGAAGGCGAACAACAGCGCGGAGCCGAGGTGTGCGAGCCGCATGTCGATCCGGCCCGCGAACGTGTGGAAGAAGTACGCGTTCGCGAGGCTCACCGGGACGATCGCGAGCATCTCGCCGACCCAGATGGCGGAGGTCGCGCCGTACTGGACGCTCACCCCGATGGTCACCAACTGGGTCTTGTCGCCGAACTCGCCCGTCGCGGTGAGCGCGAAGATGGGCAGGAAGCCGCCGAAGGACCCGGAGTACCTATCGAGCGGTCCGGGGAGCGAGAGCTCCTCGAACGGGTCGCCCCCGTCATCGTCGCGCTCGGCCGCGGGGGACGCGCCGCGCGGCGGCGCGGAGCGGTACAGGGCAACGGCGAAGGCGAAGAACAGCGTCGCGGTCACGGCGTCGAGCGCGACCGGCGGGAGCGCCGACTGGAGCGCCCGGCCGAACGCGATCTCGACCGCGGTCCAGCCGGCGAACGCCGAGCTCGCGGCGGCGACGACGACCTTCGGGTCGTACTTCGTCGCGAGCCCGGCGATCATCAGTTGGACCTTCTCGCCGGGCAGCACCGCGAGCTGGGCCACGAGGGCGACGACGACGATCTCGGCGTAGCCGGGCATGCGTCACTCGCCTCCGCTCGGCCGGTGGGCCGGCGTGGGGCCCCGGCCGACGCCGGACCGGTTCACCTGACCGTCAGCAGGCGACGCAGGATGTCGCCGTACGCGGGGCGGGTGATCAGCACGCCGACCAGCACGCCGAGGACGGTGAAGATGGCGAACCCGGAGAGGTCGCCGAGCGACAGCACCATCAGCGGCGACATCGCGATGATGGTCGTCGCCGCGGCCGCGCCGATGACCCAGAACGCCCGCCGGAACCGGGAGTCGAACACCTTCCGAGAGTTCACGTCGCCCTCGCTCATCACCTCGTCGGCGATGATGACGAGGTCGTCGACCCCGGTCCCGACCACGGCGATGAAGCCCGCGATCACCGCGAGTTCGAGCGGGTAGCCGAGCAGCGCCGCGAAGCCGAGGAGCGCGTACACCTCCGTCAGCGCGGTGACGATCATCGGGAGGGCGACGCGGGGCTCGCGGTAGCGGAGGAACACCATCCCGGAGACGGCGAACACGGAGAGGACGCCGATGATAAGCGAGTACGTCCGGAAGTTCTCCCCCTGCGAGGCCGAGATGGACGAGGAGGTCCCCTCGCCGCTGATGTCGAGGTCGGCCGGGAGCGCGCCGGCGCGGAGGTTCAGCGAGATGGTCTGCGCCTCCGCGAACTCGCCGGTCGTGAGGCGGAAGTTCCCGGTGTCGGCCCACGAGCCGGCCGCCATGCTGTCGGCGAGGCCGGGGTCCATGCCGAAGGAGTTGACGACCTCCCCGTCGACGACGAGCAGGAGACACGGGTTCCGGTCCCCGTTCACCACCTCGATGTCGCCGGTCTCGGCGTTGTACCCGCACCGGTCCGCCTGGGTCTGGTACGCGTCCTGGAAGCCGCGCTGCGCGACGGCGTCCTGGAAGCCGTGCGCCGGCGACTGACCGTTCTCGGCGGTGTTCCGGACGGTGACGGGCACGTACGCTCCCGTGCCGCGGTCGCTCTGTGCCGCGGTCCCGATCTCCTCGAAGTCGTCCTGGATCAGCGCGCCCTCCTGGACGGCGGTCCCGTTGCCGTCAGGGTACGCGATGTCGATCCGGACGGTCCCGCGCTCTTCGAGGAGGTCGATCACCTCCTGTCGCCCCTGTCCGGGCACCTCGACGAGGATGAAGTACTCGCCGGTGATCGACTGGACCTGCTGGACGCTCCCGCCCGAGAGGCCCGCCTCGTTGATTTTCCCCTGGATGACCTCCATCGTCTCGTCGCGGGTCTCCTGGGTGACGCCCTCGCGGATGTCGCCGTACTCGTACCCGCTCGCGTCCATCGCCGCGCGGAACTGGGACTCGGTCACGGACGGCTCCGTGACCTCCACCGCGCCCTCCTCGGGGACGACGCCGACGTTCCGGACCGACGCGTTGTCGAGCTCGGCCGCGACCGCCTCCGCGACCGTCCCCGGGGTGTCACCTCCGAACGCCACGTCCGTCGCGGTGTATCCCGACAGCGGCGCGCGGACGCGCGTCCCGCCGGCGAGGTCGAGCCCGTACTGGAGGTTCGTGATCCCCTGTTGGGCCTCGCTCGCGTTCTCGCCGGGTGCCGGCTCCGGCCCGAACCCGGGGCCGAAGAGGGTCACCGTCGACCCGACCACGACGAGGACGAGCAGCAGGATCCGCCAGTTCTCCTTGATCGGTTCGAGCATTACCGGGCCACCCCCTCGAACTTGTACCAGCGAAGCAGCGAGACGTTCAGCAGGTACGTGTTCATCAGGTCGGCACAGAGCCCCACCGAGAGGATGATCCCGATGTCACGGAGGAGCCCGACCCCGAACACCGAGGCGACAATGGCCATCACGACCATCGCGGCGATGGAGGTGAGCGTCATCGTCACCCCGGTCCGCATCGCGCGGCTGACCGACTCGTAGAACTCGCCGGTCCGGCGCAGCACGGAGTCGTTCAAGAGGATGTCCGAGTCGACGCTGTACCCGATGATCATCAAAAGCGCCGCGATCGTTCCGAGCGTCATCTGGATGCCGAGGAGGTTCATCGTCGCGATCGGTATCACGAGGTCGGAGAACGCGGACGCGACGACCGCGACGGAGGGAACGAACGTCCGGAACAGCGCGAACACCAGCACGCTCATGCCGAGGAACGCGAGCGCCACGCCGAACAGCGCGGTCCGCGCGGTGTCGCTCGCGAAGCTCGGCGACACCTGGTCGACCGCGGTCGTCGTCAGGCCGGCCGCCTCTGCCTGATCCTGGAGGTCGTTCGCGAGCCCCTCCGGGTCGTCCTCGGCCGCCTGGAACGTCACGACGACCACGTCGTCGCCGGGGATCGTCCGGACCGAGTCGGGCTCGCGGTCGAAGGCCGTCCGGATCTGCTGTTCGACGTCCCCGTTCGCCTCGTCCGCGACTCGCAGCTCGACGCCGCCGGTGAACTCCAGTCCGAGGTTTGCCGGCGCACCGGTGGCCACGACCCAGCCGCCGATGATCGCCAGCGCGAGGACCAGAAAGGCGAGCGGCACCGCCGCGAGCTGCCGGTTCGAGTAGTCGGTGTAGTTGACCTCCGGCACCTCGATCGCTACCATAAATACCGCTTCCTCCGCGGGCGCGAATAAGCCTTCTTATCTGGGTGGCTGCGGCCTCTCGTCCGACGGTCCACGGCCTCGATACCGCGGCCGCTCGGCCCCTTCAGAACGGCACTCCCGCTCGGCAGAAACGGTCCGCCGAGTCCGGCGGCGACTGAGCGACCGGCGCGCTCGCCGGGCCTACGGGAGGTACCGCACGGCGACGACGCCGGGCTCCGACCGGATTTCGACGCGGTTCACGCCGAGCCGGGCCGCGCGAGAGAGCGTCCCCTCGCGGTCGTCGATCACGTCCGCGACCGCCGCCTCCGTCTCCGACTCCGGCGGCGTCAGCACGTGGACCTCGCCGACGCCCGCGCGCTCCTCGCGGGAGAGCTCTCCCGTCGCGGTCTCCGCGGCGAGCTCCCGCTCGTGGACGGTCGGCGGCTCCGGGCTCTCCTCTATCGACAGCGACCGGCGCTCCGCGACCTCGATCACCTGATAGGTCACCTCCATCGGCGGGTCCGGGGCGACGGTCGCCTCGACGGCGTCGTCGACGTCGAGGCCGGGGTTCGAACTCAGCGTGTGGACCTGTCCGTCGTGGACGTCCTTCAGCACGGCCGAGTCGCTCTCGACGTGCGTGACGAGGAACGTGCTCTCCTTCTCGTCGGTCATTGCGTCCGGGTAGTCGCTCCGGCGCCTTCGGGCTTTCGAGCCGCGACCGGCGGGGCGCCGCTCACGCAGAGCCGCCGCCCTCGGTCGACTCGGCGCGGTCGGGGGAGCCGTCGTCAGCGCCGCCGCGGAGCCGAAAGTGCGTCGCGAAGACGGCGACCCCGGCCGCGACCGGCGGGACGAACCCGGCGAGCTGCGGGAGGTCGTACAGCGCGTTGACGATCAGGGAGTCGCTCGGGTCCCGGAGCCCCTCGGGCGCCGAGATGATCATCCCGAGGTACAGCGAGAGCAGGAAGAGGAAGCCGGCGACGCCCATCCACCGGTCGTACGTCGCCGCGACGCGGTCGCCGCGGCGGTGGCGCCGGGCGACGAACAGGATCGGCGCGAGCAGCGGTCCGACGGCCGCGAGGCCGGCGACCACGTACAGCGACCGCGAGAAGAGGAACGTCCCCCCCTGCGCCGAGGCGGTCTCGCCCATCCAGACGACCAAGGCGAGGGTGACGACCAGCGCGACGAACCCGGCGGCCAGCGCGCCGAGCGCGGCGTACGCGCGCATGGTCCACGACTCGGTCGCGCGGAACGCGTAGGGGATCGCGCCGAACACCCCGCGGTAGCTGTCTGCCATCACCCGTGGTAGGCGCGTCGGCGAATTAAACCCCTCGTCGGCGGGAAGCCATTTATACGCGCGGCCGGATCGACTTGACGTGGGTCTCTACGACGCGTACCTCGCGACGCGCCACCGCCTCCACGACGCCGAGCCGCCGGCGCACGTCGCCCTCGTGCTCACCGAGCGGGACCTCCTCGCCGACGGCGCCTTCGACACGCTGTCGTCGGCGATCGGCTGGGCGTTCGAGTACGGCGCGGAGCGCGTCACCGTCTCGGTCTCCGTCCTCGACCGCGCGGTCGCCCCGACGCTCGTCCGGGAGCTACGCCGGCTCGACGCGCCGGCGCGGACCGTGGTCCGCGGTCCACAGGCCGACGAGGCGGACGGCGGGAGTTCGGATGCCGCGACGGACCGGGGCGCGGACGCGGTACCGGAATCCATCGACGCGCCGGTGAGGATCTTGGTCGGCCTCGGCGGGAAGGCGGAGTTCGCCGGCGCGGTCCGCGAACTGGCCGGCGACGTCGCCGATGGCGAGGTGAGCCCCGAGGCGATCGACGAGACGGACATCGCCGAGCGGCTGCTGTTCCCCGAGGAGCCGGACCTCGTGATCAAGACCGGCGCCGAGCGGCTCTCCGACTTCGCCATCTGGCAGTCGGTGTACGCGGAGCTCTACTTCACCGACGTGAACTGGCGCGACTTCCGCCGGCGCGAGTACCTGCGCGCGGTGCTGGACTTCCAGGACCGCCAGCGCCGCTTCGGCAGGTGACCGACCCAGCCCGGCGCCGCCGACCCCGTCCTACCAGACGAACCTGAAGAGCACGGCGAACGTCACCAGCGCGCCGACCGTCGAGAGGATCGGCACGACGTTCTGCATCAGCACGACGCGCGCGCTCGTCCCGGGATTGAACAGGTCGGACGCGGAGGGCACGTCGCTCGCGTCGCCCTCGCCGATCTCCGGCATCTCGTCGGCCGCCAGCGCGCCGACGGAGACGGTCGGCTCCTTCTCACCGCTTATCCCCTGTCGCACGGTCACCGTGCGGGTCGCCCGTCCCCAGCCGAGCCCGACGATCGACATCGTCGCGATGATGACGAACGAGGCGGGGATGCCGACCGCCGAGAGGCTGATCACGATCCCCGAGGAGACGACCGCGACGACGATGGCGGCCGTCAGCGGGAGGTCGGTGATGTCGTTACCGAGCGTGTCCAGCGTCCGGCGGGCGATGGTGAACGCGCCGACCGCGACCGCCGCGCTCCCGAGGAGGATCATCGGCGTCATCTCCACGCCGTCGAGCGCGACGAGCGGCGCGATGGCGTTCGCGATGTTCGAGGTGCCCGAGGAGAACGCCATCAGACAGCCGATGGAGATGACGACGACCCCGCCCGTCAGCTCGCGCCGCGTCGTGTTCGGGCCGAGGACCGGCCGCGGGATCAGCCCCGACCGGTCGAACTCGAACAGCGCGCCCTCGGTGCTCTCGATCGCCACCCAGCGGTCGATCGCCGAGTAGAAGTAGCGGCCGACGACGCCCGACACCCAGAACCCGATGATCGGCGCGACGAGCCACCAGATCGCGATCTCGCCCATCACGGCCCAGTCGAGGGTGTTCGTCGCGATCCCGAGCCCGGCGATGGCGCCGACCGCCGTCATCGACGTCGACGCCGGGACGCCGGCGAAGTTGCCGACGAACAGCGCCCCGCCGATGAAGAAGAGGACGATGATGCTCGTCTCCAGCGTGAACACGTTCGCGCCGGTGACGAGGTCCTCGCCCAGCGTGGTCACCACGCGCTGCCCCAGCGTCCCCGCGCCGACGAAGAAGAACACCGACATCAGCGCCGCAGCGCCCGCCTTCGATATCACGTCCGCGCCGACCGCCGGCCCGAACGCCGGTCCCGTCGTCGCCCCACCGATGTTGTATCCGACGAACGCCGCGACCGCGACGCCGACGAGAAGAAGCGGCTCAACCATATACCCGAACAGAACACACACGCGCTGTTAAACGGACGGGGTCTGCCGCTGCCCGACCCTCCCATCGGCGACGACACCTGCGCGACTCGGTCGAGAGGACGCGCTGCCCGCGCACAGATATCTCTCGGTGATTTTGCTCACTTCGTTCGCAAAATGTACCGGCCGAGACTCCCGTGAGCAGCGAGGGACCTTCGGTCCCTCTGGCAGCCGGCGCAACGCGCCGGCGACGCAGCGAACGGGAGTCAGTCCGGTGGATCTTCGAGCGCAGCGAGAAGATGCACCGGCCGAGATTTGAACTCGGGTTGCAACCATGGCAAGGTTGCGTGATACCACTACACTACCGGTGCGTGCTTCGCATCCCGCAGTTGGACGGAGACTCACTTAAGTCTGTCACATCGGGACGGCGGGCGGACGCGGTCGGCGCTCGCCCGGCCGATCACCGGTCGCGCCGTCGGGCGATATCCTCCGCGTGTGCGTCGTGAAGCTCGGCGAACGCCGCGGCCTCCGCCCGTTCCTGCGCCTCGCCCTCGCGGCGGTCGCGGATCCGGCGCTTGATCGCCGCGAGCGCGTCGGCCTCGCCCGCCGCGATATCGTCGGCCACCGAGCGCGGGTCGTCGACGACGCGCGAGACGAGCCCGGTCCGCAGCGCCGCCTCGGCGTCGAGGACCCGCCCCGAGAGCGCGAAGTCGAGCGCCTCGCCCTCGCCCATGACGCGCGGGAGCCTGACCGTGCCGCCCCAGGCGCCGAACAGCCCGAGCGAGACGCCGGGCTCGCCGAGCGTCGCCCGCGGGGTGGCGACCCGGACGTCCGCCGCCAGCGCCAGTTCGACGCCGCCGCCGCGGGCCGGGCCGTCGATCCCGCAGACGACGACTGACGGCGACTCCTCGACGGCGGCGACCGCGCGCTGCCCCCGCCGCGCGAACGCCTCCGGGTCGTCGAGCGCGGCGACCGCGTCGAGGTCGGCGCCCGCGCAGAAGGCGTCGCCGGCGCCGCGGAGGTACGTCACCGGCGGGGCGTCTCCGTCCGCGGGCGCTTCGAACGCCTCGCGCAGGGCGGTCAGGTCCGCCGGCCGGAGCGCGTTGCGCGCCTCGGGGCGGTCGAGCGTGACGACGCGCACGTCGCCGTCGGTTCGGGTTCGGATCACGAGACGGAATCCCGTTCGTTTCCAAAGGTCTTTGCCCTTCGCTCGTCTACGAAACGACAATGGACGATGCCGCGCGAGCGCGTGACGCCGCGCGCGAGGCGCTCGCGGACGTCGAACCCGAACAGCTCCGCGAGGCCCTCGACGCCCGGATCGGCGACGCGGCGGTGACCCCCGGCGTGCTGGCGCTGGTCACCGCCCGCGCGCTGGAACCGGCCGTCGACCTCGGGGACGTGGCCGACCGCGCCGCGGGCGTACAGCTCATCTACGAGGGGTTGCGCCTCACCCGGACGGTCGCTCACGACGAGCCGTGGGTGACGGCGCCGACCGCCGCCGCCGACATCGACGCGGACATGGAGATCCTCGCCGCCGACGTGCTCGTCTCCCGCGGCTTCTCGCTTCTGGCCTGTACCGACGCCGCCCGGCCCGCCGTCGACGTGGTGCGCGCGTTCGGCCGCGACCAGACGCTCCGCGACCGCGAGGGCACAGACGCCGAGACGGCGGCCGAACTCGACCGCAACTTGGAGGTGGACGCGATGGAGCTCGCCGTCGTCGCGGGCACCACCGCGGTCGGCGGCGACCCGCCCGCGGAGCTGCTCGAATACGCCCGCGACCTCGCCGCCGACTGCGACGGCGAGTTCCCGCCCGCGGGCCGCGCGCTGCCCGAGGCGACCGCGGACCGCATCGCCGACATCTCGGAGCGGGCCGTCAGCGCGACCGACCGGTGACCCGCTCGGCGACCCTCCGAGACGGCGCGGGATTCCCCGACGCCGCGCCGCCGGATCGAAACCCATAAAGTCGAATCCGGTCAACGACTGATTGCGCGCCTGGGTAGCTTAGCGGTAAAGCGCGTCCTTGGTAAGGACGAGACCCCGAGTTCAAATCTCGGCCTAGGCTTCCTCCCCTTCTCGCTTCCCGAGCGACCTCGCCAGCTCGATAGCCGCCCGTTCCGGGACCCGACCGCCACGTCGCAGTACGCGCCTTTTTATTCTCCACGCCGCGACCGACACACCACATGGGCAAACACGAACGCGCGTGGGTCGAGGCCACCGAGCGGCTGACCGCACGGCTCGCGAACGGCGAGGACCCGGACGACGAGCTGGTCGAGGCGGGCCGGCTCGACCTCGCCGAGGCGCTGGCCGACCGGCTCCGGGGCGACTTCCCGGACGCGACAGCGGTGCGCCACGCCGGCAACTCCTACGACTCGCTCGGCGACCTGATCGTCGAGACGCCGGACGGCGAGACGTTCGTCGAGGCCAAGTTCGTCGCCAGCGGCGGCACGCGGGCGAACCTCGGGCAGGACACCCTGACGGAGTTCGACCTGTTCGAGGACGCCACCGCGTGGAGCGACTTCCGCGAGGAGATCGGCTTCCCCGAGGACCGCGAGGCCCTTCTGCGGGAGTTCGACGGCTACCCGGACGACGTCCGCGACTGGTCGTACAAGTCGGCGGTGTACGACCGCGCGAAACACCTCAAGAACGTCCTCGACGTGTCCCGGGGACAGAACACGGGGTCGCGGGCGGACGAGGTGCTCGCGGACCCGGACACGACCGAGACGGAGCGGGAGGCGGCCCGGATCGTGAACGCGATCCTCGACCTCGACCGCGAGGAGAAGCTGGCCTACTTCGACCACCTCCGCGAGGCCGAGCAGAACCCGCGCAACGTCGAGACGTTCGCGCACCTGATCGTCTGCGGCTACCACACCGCGGACGCGCTCGACGAGCACTTCGACGACGACCTCGATGACATCAAGCGGCTGCTGGAGACGGACGCCTACCGCCTCTACGAGGTGAACAGGAACAGCGGAACGGTGAGCGTCGAGAACCCCTCGGAGCTGCTCGCCGGCTTCGAGTGGGAGGACACGCGCGTCGAGATTCCCGAGGACGGCACCTCCGTGAGCGTGGTGACGGGCCCGCCGGGGAACCGCCGGCGCGTGCTGAACATCGCGTACAACTGGAAGAACAAGTTCCAGGGGATCCAGACGCCGTCGATGAACGTCTTCGTCCCCGAGGCGTAGGGCCGCCCGGAGGCGTCGCGCCCGCGGCGCGACCCCCGCCGACCCGCACCCTTTTGCGCTCGGACGCCAAGGGTCGACCATGCAACGCGGCCGCCGGAAGCCGGACTGGCTGAAGTCGCGCCCGCCGTCCGGGAGTCGGTTCACCGAGATCAAGTCCACCCTCCGCGACCACGACCTCCACACGGTCTGCGAGGAGGCGAACTGCCCGAACATGGGCGAGTGCTGGTCGGGGCAGGACGGCCCCGGCACGGCGACGTTCATGCTGCTCGGCGACCGCTGCTCGCGCGGGTGTAACTTCTGTGACGTCGAGACGGGCGGGATGGAGCCGCTCGACCCCGACGAGCCCGCGAATGTCGCGGACGCGGTCGCCGAGATCGGACTCGACTACGTCGTCTTGACCTCCGTCGACCGCGACGACCTCGCGGACGGCGGGTCGGCGCAGTTCGCCGAGACGATACGCGAAATCAAGCGCCGCGACCCCGAGGTGCTCGTCGAGACGCTCATCCCGGACTTCCAGGGCGATCCGGAGGCGATCCGGCGGATCATCGACGCGAAGCCGGACGTGATCGCGCACAACGTCGAGACGGTCGAGCGGCTCCAGTGGCCGGTCCGGGACCGGCGCGCGAACTACGAGCAGTCCCTGTCGGTCCTCGATCAGGTCGACCGCGAGTCCGACATCCACACCAAGACGAGCCTCATGCTCGGCGTCGGCGAGTACGACCACGAGGTGTACCGGACGCTCGGCGACCTCCGCGAGGTCGGCGTCGACGTGGTCACCTTCGGCCAGTACCTCCAGCCCTCGCGCTCGCACCTCGACGTGTTCGAGTACGTCCACCCGGACGTCTTCGAGACGTGGCGCCGGGTCGCCGAGGAGGAGTTCGACTTCCTCTACTGCGCGTCGGGCGCCATGGTCCGGTCGTCGTACAAGGCGGGCGAGCTGTTCGTCGAGGCGCTGCTGCGCGAGGGGCGGTCGCCGGAGGCGGCGCGGCGCCACGCGCGGGCGGCGGGCGGCGACTGAGCCGTCGCCCCCGTCACAGCTGTCAGGCGGTTTCGAGGATTCTTGTCCGAACAGCGAGTTATTTACCTCTCGGTGACTCACCCTGGGTCAGTGAGACGTACACATGGGAACAACTGACTCGTCGATCGTCGACTCGGCGCGGGCCCGGCCGGGGCTTCTCCTCGTCACCCTCCTCGGCGGTCTGCTCCTCGTCGACCTCGCGGCGAAGCTCGCGGGGGTCGGCCTCGGCCCGATCGGTGGGTCGATCTCGGTCGACCGCCTCGGCTCGAACCTCTGGAACGGCGTCGTCATCGGCCTCGTGATCGGGCTCGCCGGAATCGGGCTCTCGATGACGTACAGCATCCTCTCGTTCGCGAACTTCTCGCACGGGGACCTCGTCAGCGTCGGCGCGTTCTCCGGGTGGGGCGTGGCGTTCCTGATCGCGGGGTTCGGCGACGTGCCGGTCCGCGCGCTCCTGACCGTCCGCGACGCGGGGAACGCCTCGCCGGGCGACATCGGCGCGCACATCCTCACGACGCCCGCCGCCATCCTCGTCGGACTGGTGGCGGCGTTCGTCGTCACCGCGCTGCTCGCGGTGGCGCTCGACCGGGGGTTCTACAAGCCGATGCGCGACCGCGACGGGATCGCGCTGCTCATCGCCTCCATCGGTGCGGCGCTCATCGTCCGGTACCTGCTCCAGTTCGGCTACGGCTCCGACCGGCGCGGGGTCACCGCCAGCGTCGAGCAGTCGAACCTCGCGTTCGACCCGCTCGGGCTGTCGGTGAACGCGCACGAGCTCACCATCCTCGTGGCCGCGGTCGGGCTGATGCTCGCGATGCACGGAATGCTCCAGCACACGAAGCTCGGGACGGCGATGCGGGCGATGGCCGACAACAAGGACCTCGCGCTCATCACCGGCATCCCGGCCGAGCGCGTCGTCACCGCGACGTGGATCATCGGCGGCGGGCTCGCGGGCGCGTCCGGCTACCTCTACGTCCTGCTCCGCGGGACGATCCAGTTCGACTTCGGCTGGCTCCTGCTCCTGCTGATCTTCGCGGCCGTGATCTTGGGCGGGATCGGCTCCGTCTACGGCGCCATCGCCGGCGGCCTCGTCATCGGGGTCGTGTTCACCACCTCGACGATCTGGATCCCGTCCGACTTCAACCAGGCCGCGGCGTTCGGCGTGATGATCCTCATGCTGCTGTTGCGCCCCGAGGGGCTCTTCGGCGGGGTGACGACAACATGAGCGACGCCGACGCGCCCGGCGACTCCGGGTCCGGACCGAGCGCACCCGAGGCGCCCGAGAGCGCGACCGCGGCGCTCGTCGAGGCCGCCCGGGAGAGCGACCTCGGCCTCGTCGTCGGGACGCTGCTCGCGATCTACGCGGCCGCGACGCTGCTGACGTTCACCGACGGGCTCAACAGCGTCGTCGGGCTCATGGAGACGCTGACGTTCCTCGGAATCGTCTACGCGCTCACCGCGCTCGCCCTGAACCTCCAGTGGGGGTACACCGGCCTGTTCAACATCGGCGTCGCCGGCTTCATGGCCGTCGGCGTCTACACGATGGGGATGGTCGTCCGCTCGCCGGACCCCGCGTTCGGCCCGCCCGGACTCGGCCTGCCGCTCCCGGTGGGGATCGCCGCGGGCGTCGCGATGGCGGCGGTGCTCGGCGCCGTCGCCGCCCTGCCCGCGCTGCGGCTCAAGGCCGACTACCTCGCCATCGTCACGCTCGGGCTCTCGGAGATCATCCGCCTGTCGCTCCAGTCGAGCGCCTTCGACAACTTCCTGCGCGACACGGTCGGCGCCGGGACGGGCGGCGGTCGCGGGATGGGCATGCCGGACAACCCGGTCCGCGAGCTGTTCCTCGTCGACGGGCAGGCGGGGACGCCGACCGCGTTCGGCGAGTTCGTCTTCGGCGTCTTCGGCGCCGACGGGCTCGGCATCTCCAACCCGATCCTCATCGGCTGGGGGTACATCGCCGTCCTCGCCGCCTTCCTAGTCGGGTTCTACCTCCTGGTCGAACGCCTCGGCCGCTCGCCGTTCGGCCGGACGATGAAGGCGATCCGGGAGGACGAACTCGTCGCCGACTCGCTCGGCAAGGACGTGAACCTCGTGAAGATCAAGGTGTTCGTCATCGGCTGCGCGCTGATGGGGCTCGCGGGCATCCTCTGGTTCGGCAGCCAGGGGAACGTCTCGCCGACGCCGCAGTTCCGCCCCCTGCTCACGTTCTACGTGTTCATCGCGGTGATCATCGGCGGGTCGGGGTCGAACACCGGCTCGGTCCTCGGCGGCATCGTCTTCGCCGCGGTCCTGTTCGAGGGGCCGCGCCGCGTCGGCGGGGTCGTCCGCGGCCTCATCGACGCGGAGACGCCGCCGTCGTTCGCCGACGCGGTCGTCTCGCTCGACCCGGTGACGTTCCTCGCGTACGCGACCGACAACATCGCGCCGCTCCAGTTCGTCTTCCTCGGGCTGGTCCTGGTGTTCATCATCCACCGGCGCCCGGAGGGGATCCTCGGCGACCGGATCGAGACGGCCGCGGCCGTCGACCTCTCGGAGCGGCCCGACGGGGGTGAGGCCGATGAGTAGCGACGTTCCGGAGGCGGACGACGCGGCCCGGGTCGCCGACGCGGTCGACGCGGCGGACGCCCCCGAGGACGAACCCGAGGCGAACGACAGCGCGGTCGAGGAGGCCGCGAAGCACGTCCCGTCCGGGGCGCCCCCGCTCCGCGTGGAGGGGCTCGTCAAGCGGTTCGGCGGCGTCACCGCCGTCGACGGCGCCTCCTTCGAGGTCGAGGCCGGGTCGCTGACCGGCCTCATCGGGCCGAACGGCGCCGGGAAGTCGACCACGTTCAACTGTATCACCGGCGTCCACGAGCCGACCGCGGGCACGGTGACCTTCGAGGGCGAGGACATCACCGGGCTCAGGCCCCACGAGATCGCGCGCAAGGGGCTGGTTCGGACCTTCCAGATCGCCCGGGAGCTCTCCGAGATGACCGTCCTGGAGAACCTCATGCTCGCGCCGCAGGGCCAGGTCGGCGAGTCCGCGATCCGGGCCGTGACGCCCGGCCTCCGCGGCGCGGTGATCGAAGAGGAGACCGACATCCGCGAGCGGGCCTGGGAGACGCTGGAGTTCTTCGAGATCGACCACCTCGCGCACGAGCACGCGGGGAACCTCTCCGGCGGCCAGCGGAAGCTGCTGGAGATGGCCCGCGCGCTGATGACAGACCCCGAGATGGTGCTGCTCGACGAGCCGCTCGCCGGGGTCAACCCGACCCTCCAGGAGAAGCTCTTGGACCGGGTCCACGACCTGCGCGCTGACGGCTACACCTTCCTGCTCGTCGAACACGACATGGACGTCATCATGAACAACTGCGAACGCGTCATCGTCATGCATCAGGGCAGCGTGCTCGCCGAGGGGACCGGCGACGAGATACGGAACGACGAGCGAGTCATCGAGGCGTACCTGGGGGAGGACCTATGACCGCCGACGGCGCGGCGGGCGAGGCGGCGGACGCCGACGAGCCGGCGGCCGACGCGGCCGCCGGAACGACCCACACGATCGACGGGGACGCGATCCTCCGGATCCGGGACCTCGACGCCGGCTACGGCGACCTCCAGATCCTCTCCGACGTGGCCCTGGACGTCGCCGACGAGGAGTACGTGACCATCGTCGGCCCCAACGGGGCCGGCAAGTCGACGGTGATGAAGACCGTCTTCGGGCTCACGACGCACATGGGCGGCACCGTCGAGTTCGAGGGGGCGCAGATCCAGGGGCTCGCGCCCGAGCAGATCATCCGCGAGGGGATCGGCTTCGTCCCGCAGACGGACAACGTGTTCCCCGGGCTCAGCGTCCGCGAGAACCTTGAGATGGGCGCCTACATCCTCGACGAGGTGCCCGAAGACCAGATCGAGACGATCTACGACCGGTTCCCGATCCTCCGGGAGCGCAGCGACCAGAAGGCGGGGACGCTCTCCGGCGGCCAGCGGCAGATGGTCGCGATGGGCCGGGCGCTCATGCTCGACCCGGACCTCCTGCTGCTCGACGAGCCCTCGGCGGGGCTCGCCCCCGACCTCGTCGCCGACATGTTCGACCGGATCGACCGGATCAACGAGAGCGGGACGGCCGTGCTGATGGTCGAGCAGAACGCGAAGGAGGCGCTGCGCCGCTGCGACCGCGGCTACGTGCTGGTGAACGGCGCGAACCGCTACACCGACCGCGGCGACGTGCTGCTCGCCGACGAGGACGTGCGGCGCGACTTCCTCGGCGGGTGAACCGCGGTCGACCGCGGCTCGCGCGGCTCTGAACCGCGGTCGTCCGCCGCTCGGGGAAGGCTTATCAGGTGCGCCGTCGCAGTGAGGCCGTGCCCTCTCGACGAGCGGTCCTCGGCGCTGTCGGCGTCGCGGCGGTCGGCTCGCTCGGCGGCTGTTCGCGTCTCTCCTCCGATGCCGAGCGCGTCGGGCTGACCGTGTTCAACCAGACGGACGCGACCTACACCGTCGAGATAGGGTTCTTCGACGACGACACCCCGGAGCCGGCGGCGCGGGCGTACGAGTCCGCCCTCGACGTGGCCCCCGGCGGCGAGGCGACGCGCGACGCGGTCGCCGAGGTCGGGCGGTACCTCGTCCGCTACCGGGCCTACGAGGACGGGTCCAGGCTGACCGATCAGGGCCACGTCCACTTCGTCCCCGACGGCGACGGGAGCGAGCGGCTCACCTTCGACGTTCGAGAGCCGGGCGTCCTTGCCTCGCGGTGACGACGCGCTCCGTCGCGCGGCCCAGCGCCGCGGCTCACGCGGGAGGAAAAAATCGAGAACGGTTCGGTCGGTTCCCTACTGGTTCAGGACGCTCGACCACTGGCTGGTGTACGTCGCCTGGTTCGGCTCGAAGGAGACGCGCTGGGTGATCGTCCCGTCGCGCTCCTGGAAGGCGTTCACGTACGCCTCCTCCAGCGACTGGCCGTATGCGTCGTTGAGGTACAGCGTGCCGGACGACGAGGCCCCGACGGTGTCGCCGACGGCGAGGTCGGCCATCGCCGGCCCCTGGAGCAGGTCGGAGGGCGCGGTCCGGAAGATGTAGCCGTTGTCCTCTAAGTCCGTCACGTTCGGGTCGGTCGAGGACGGCGAGATGCCCACGACGCCGTTCGGGATGAACACCTGGTCCGAGACCTGGAGGTTGACGTTCGACGACGCCGGGCCGACGACCGCGCCGAAGCCGGCGTTGACGAGCGCGTTCGCGCCGGAGATCCCCGCCTGCGGGTCGGTCTGCGTGTCCTCGACTCTCGTCTCGACGTCGACGTTGATGCCGGCGTCGTTGACCTGTGTGGCCGCGAGCAGCGCGCCGTCGCGGATCGGGACGCCGAGCGGGCCGAGGTCGCCCGTCTCCGGCATCAACACGCCGATCCGGGCGGTGAACGAGTCGACGCCCACGGGGTCGGCCGCGGTCGCGTTCCGGTCCTCCTCGCTGAGTTCGTTCCCGAACTCGACGGTGTCGAGCGTGACGAGGTCGCCGTCCTGGAAGTCGATGATGTCGTAGGCCGCGGTCGCGATGTCGCCGTTGGCGTCGAAGTTGACGCTGGAGGACGCGCCCACGTAGTGGACTGGGTCGCCCCCGGCGACCGTCTCGACGGCCTCGGGCAGGTCCGCGGGGCCGAACTCCTCGCCGCCGGGGTTGGCGACGGTGCGGACGCGGTCGCGGATCGCCTGGCCGCTGTTCTCGCCCGCGGCGGTCGCCGCGAGGATCTCGACCGCCATCGCGTCGTACGCCTGCGCGGTGAACACGCCCGGCTCCTCGCCGTACGCCTCCTGATACGACTCGGTGAAGAACTCCGCGCCGGGGCCGCCCGCGGAGGGCGCGGTGCCGATGACGTTGTTCATGTCGTTGTCGACCTCGCCGGGCAGGTCGCTGTCGATCAGCCCGTCGGGGACGATGATGTCGAGGTCGGGCGCGCTGTCGGCGAACTCCGAGTAGAAGTCGCGGAACAGCTGGATCCCGGACTGCGGGAAGCCGACGACCATCACGGCGTCGGGGACGTTGTTCTGGTCCCCGCCGTCGCCGCCGTCGGACCCGTCGCTGCCGTCGCCGCCGTCCATCCCGTCGCCGCCGTCGGACCCGTCCGATCCGTCCCCGCCGTCGCCGCCGTCACCGCTCTCCGTCGAGCAACCCGCGAGCCCCGCAATGCCGACCGCGCCGGCGCCCTTGAGTACGTCGCGTCGCTGGATTCTTCGCTTCATTCTGTGAGCGTATACCATACGAGCCGTTATAAGTGTATCCACGGTCACAAATACCACAGCACCGGGATTCGGACGCGTCAGACCGGCTCCGTCGCGTCCGCGTGCGCTCTACCGACAGGTTCGCCGATCGGCGGCCGGCCGCGAGCGGCGCGTCGTACCCGCTCGCTGATAGGAGACTGGTCGTCGCCGCCGGGCGCGGTCGCGTCCGCCTCAGTACCCCTGCGCGTTCCCGTCCTTCCGGGGCTCCGTGGCGGCCGAGAGGACCCCGTCCCGGCTCCGCGCGATCTGGGCGCCGCCGAACATGACGGGCGAGAGCGTCCGCACGTCGTGGTCCTTGCGGACGAGCTTCGCCGCGGCGTCGTCGTCGAAGTGCGGCTCCAGCGCCAGTTCGCCGCTCTCGCGGTAGCGCCACCGCGGCTCGTCGAGCGCGCGCTGGAGCGGCATCCCGTAGTCGACGAGGTTGGAGATCACCTGGACGTGGCCCTGCGGCTGCATGTACCCGCCCATCACGCCGAACGCCGCCCAGTCGTCCTCGTCGAACCGGACGACGCCCGGGATGAGCGTGTGGAAGGGCCGCTTGCCGGGTTCGAGGCTGTTCGGGTGGTCCGGGTCGAGCGAGAAGGACGCGCCGCGGTTCTGTAAGGCGATGCCGGTGTCGCCGGCGACGAGCCCGGAGCCGAAGCCGGCGAACCGGGAGTTGATGTACGAGACGACGTTGCCCGCCTCGTCCGCGACGGTGAGGAGGACGGTGTCGGCGTCCTCGGCGTTCGCGTTCGGCACGCCGAAGGAGACGTCGTGCGAGGCCGTCTCGCCGACGCCCGCGGCGCGCTCGCTCGCCCACTCGCTCGACGCGAGCGGCGGGATCGACTCGTACTCGGGGTCGGTGATGTAGCGGTGCCCGTCGTGGAACGCCCGCTTCATCGCCTCGGCGAAGTAGTGGACGCGCTCGGGCGAGTCGTAGTCGTACTCGCCGGCGCCGAGTTCGCTCGCGACGTTGAGCGCTTCCAGGGCGATCAGTCCCTGGTTGTTCGGCGGGAGCTCGTACACCTCGGCGCCGTTGTAGCTGGTCGAGACGGGGTCCGGCCACTCGACCTCGAAGTCGGCGAGGTCGTCGACGGTCATGAACCCGCCCTGCGACTGGACCTCGTCGGCGATGGCCTCCGCGATCTCGCCCTCGTACACCACGTCGGCGCCCTCCTCGGCGATCCGCCGCATCGACTCGCCGAGCCGCGGGAGCGTCACCGTCTGCCCGACGCCCGGCGGCTCGCCGTCGAAGAGGAACGCCTCGCGGGCGTGGTCGTCGGTGAAGAGCGCGTCGGCGCTCGCCCAGTAGGAGGCGATGACCTCGGACACCGGGTACCCCTCGGTCGCGTAGCGGATGGCGGGGGCGAGCGCGTCCGCGAGGGTGAGCCGGCCCAGCTCCTCCACGGTGGCCTCCCAGCCGCGGGCCGTCCCGGGCACCGTGACCGCGTGCGGGCCGTAGAACGGCATCCCGGCCTCGCCGGCGTCGTCGACCGCGTAGCCGCCGTCGTCGGGGTAGTACGAGTCGGCGTCGTCGTCCTCGGCGAGCGCCGCCTTGACGTTCTCTATCGTCGCGTCCGCGGGGGCGCCGCCGCACGAGCGCATCGCGCCGACCTCGCCGTCTGCGGTCCGGTACAGCGCGAACACGTCGCCGCCGAGCCCGGTCGAGGTGGGCTCGACGACGTTCAGCGCGGCCGCGGTCGCGACCGCCGCGTCGAACGCGTTCCCGCCCTCGCGGAGGACTTCGATCCCCGCCTCACTGGCGAGCGGCTGGCTGGTCGCCACCACGCCGCGCTGACCGTACACGGTCGATCGGCGCGACGTGAACCGGTCTAAGTCTGGCTCCATACGAACCCGTCCGGCGCCCGGGAGAATAAACCACCGACCGGATCTATCCGGTGTTCGAGAGGCGTACCCTGCCCCCGTCGGCGTTCGCTCCTCCCGTCCGGCGGTTCAGGAGTGTTTGGCCGCGAGGACCTCGATCTCGTCGATCTGGGGGTCCTCGACGAACAGCTCGTCGGCCCGGTCCATCAGCTCGGCGGCGATCTCGCCGTCGAGGTGCGCCTGCCGGCCCTCCTCGTCGGGGAACGTGTCGAAGATACCGAACGTGGTCTCGTCGAGCCGCAGCGCGAACCACGTCGTCGTCTTCTCCTCGGCCTCGGCCGCCGGGAGCGCGCCTTCGAGGAACGCGGCCACCTCGTCGGCCTTCTCGGGTTTCGCTTCGAGCCGTGCCTGGAGCGCGTACTCGGAGTCGGACATTCCAGTGGATCGGCGGGCTGGGAGCCGTAAAACACCCGTGACACCGGGGATCCGATCGGTCGCGGAGCGGGTCGTCGCGGGCACCGACGGGCCCGCTCACTCCTCGAACTCGGCGTAGTGGCGCACCAGTCCGCACTCGGGACACATCACCGTCGTCAGCTCCTTGCGCTCGTTCATTCCCAGTTTACCGAGCAGCCCCGACCGCTTCTCGCCGGTCTTGACGTGCGCGTTCCAGGCGTCGCCCATGCTGAACTCGACCTCCTCCATCGTGACGCCGCAGTCGGGACAGCGGTGGTCCATGAACGCGGAATCACGCGGCGGCCTGAAAACGATTGTCTCGACTGTCGTTCAGCGAGCGGTAGCCGCCAACCGCTCGGTGCGGCGGTCCCGAGTGGCCGGCGTCTCCGCGTGTGGGCCGGAGCGGTCGATGTCCCCTCGAGACGCGGCGGAACTCCGGCGTCGCTCGGACGACGCCGTCCTCTCAGCGGGCGACAGACGCGGTTCGCAGGCGTCGCTGGCTGCCTCGACACCCCGTGATCGAAAGTCGGCCTCGGCACTCATAGGGCTCGTCGTCGCCGGGTGCCGAGTCCGGCTCGGAGCGGTGGTTCGTCATCGGCCGCTCGTCGGTAGTCGCGCCGTCGAATAAAAGGATCCGGCCGCGCCGTCAGTGCGACGAGCCGGCGTACTCGTTCCAGCGGTCGGTGCCGTTCGCGATCCGCCGGGTGTCGGACGGGTCGAACGTCGCCGCCGCGTTCGCGACCGCCTCGGCGGCGGTCGGGAGATCCTCGGCGTCGGTGGTCGCGCCGTCTTCGGTCGGACTGGTCGATGGACCCGATCGGTCGGTCGCCGGTTCGGTCTCCGTCGCCTCGCGCGTGCTCGGACCGCCGGGACCGGTCGTCGTCCCCGCCGTCGAGCGTGCGTCAGTCGTGTACTACGGGTGGCACGGATCCGACAAGGGGCGTATCCTTCATAATTGTTTATGTTAGTATGAGGATCGCCGGGCGGGGCGCACGGGGCGGATCGACCGCGCCGCGGTCGGCGCGGTGCCGGGCCGCCCTACCAGGCCGACCACGCGGTGAGCGTCTCGTCGCGGGCGTACACCCGCTTGAGGTCCTTCGCGTAGGCGAGGTCGCCGGCGTGGTCGAGCTTCTCGTGGCGGTACTCGGGGGCGTCCTCGCGGATCTGGAGCCCCTCAACGGTGAACTCCTCGTCGCCGAACTCCGTCGTCTCGCCGACGGTGAACTCGTAGTCGCCGGGGACGTTCACCCGGAGCGAGCGCGTCTGGTCCGCGTCGCCGTCCTTCGGGTGGAGGGTGACCGGGACCGCGACGTTGTCGACCGCGCGGGTCCACAGCGTCTCCACGTCGGTGATGTCGGCCTCCTCGGCGCGATTCTCGGGGCCGAGTTCGATCCCCGTGATCCGCACCTGCATCAGCGCGTCGTCGGTGTCGACGACGAACTCCTCGCCGGTGGCCACGTCGCCCTCGGCGGGCACGTCCATCGTCGTCGTGAACGAGTCGCCGTCCTGCGAGACGACGATGGTCACGGAGACGGTCTCCTCCTCCGGAATCTCGGCCTTGTGGGTGTGGTCGCACTCGGTACAGCGGACGGTGGCCTGCCCGCCCGGGCTCAGGACCTCGTGGACGGTCGGCTCGGCGGGCGAACACGACGGACAGGGGAGCCCGACGCGCGCGCCGGCTTCGGTGTCGCTCATTGGGCGCTCGTACCCGCCGCGCCCGTAAATATCCGCCCCTGTGGGGGCGGTGTGGGTCGCGCTCGCGTGGCGCGCGGCGGCGCCGTCGCGGTTCCGCGGCCGCGCGCGCCGCCGAGTCCGCGCGGTAAGGAAACTGGTTTACCGGAGTCCGCGGAACGGTCGCCCATGATAGTACCCGGGTCCAGCTCGCAGCAGCTCGCGGCCGCGCTCGCGGCGGAGACGGACCGGGCGCTCGCGACCCCGACGTACGACCGGTTCCCCGACGGGGAGGGGCTCGCCGCGGTGCCCGACTTCGACGCCGAGGAGGCCGTGATCGTCGCCGCGACCGACTCCGACGAGGCGTGGGTCGAACTGCTCCAGCTCCAGGACGCCGTCCGCGAGGCCGGCGCGACGGACGTGACCACCGTCGTCCCCTATATGGGATACGCCCGACAGGACGCCTCGTTCGGCGAGGGGGAGCCGGTCTCGGCCCGCGCGATGGCGCGGGCGATCTCGACCGGCACTGACCGCGTCGTCCTCGTCAACCCCCACGAGGCGACCGTCGCCGACTTCTTCGAGGTCCCCGCCGAGGCGGTCGACGCCGCGGGCGCCCTCGCCGATCCCCTTCCCGACGACCTCGACGACCCCCTGTTCCTCGCGCCCGACGAGGGAGCGATCGACGTGGCCGCCACAGTCCGCGACGCCTACGGCGCCGGCGAGACGGACTACTTCGAGAAGCACCGCGACCGCGAGACGGGCGCCGTCGCGGTGTCCCCCTCCGACGCGCCCGTCGCCGACCGCGACGTGGTCGTCGTCGACGACATCATCGCGACCGGGTCGACGATGAGCGAGTCGGTCGCGGTCCTCACCGACCGCGGCGCCGCGAGCGTGCTGACCGCCTGCGTCCACCCGGTCCTCGCGGCCAACGCGGTGACGAAGCTCCGCGCCGCCGGCGTCGACCGGATCGTCGGCAGCGACACCGTCGAGCGCGGCTGTAGCGTCGTCAGCGCCGCGCCCGCCGTCGCCGACGCGCTGGACTCCCCGTAACGGATCACCCGTCGCCGATCTCGCGGATCTCCTCTGCCGGATTCCCGCCGACTACCGTCCGCGCCGGCACGTCGTCGACCACGACGGCGCCCGCGGCGACGACCGCGCCGTCGCCGATCTCGACCCCCGGCGTGATCACCGCTCGCCCGCCGATCCAGACGTCGTCGCCGACCGCGACGGGGTCGCCGAACTCCACCCCGGCCGCCCGCTCGTCGGGGTCGATCGGGTGGGTCGCAGTGTACACGTGGACGCCCGGGCCGAGCAGGCAGTTCTCGCCGAACGCGACCGGCGCCACGTCGAGGAAGACGCAGCCGTAGTTCGCGAAGAAGCCGTCGCCGACGCCGACGTTGTACCCGTAGTCGCAGCGGAACGGCGGCGCGACGGTCGCGTCGCCGCGCACCTCGCCGAACAGCTCCCCGAGCAGTCGCTCTCGACGGTCGGTCTCCGTCGGGGCGGTGGCGTTGTACCGCCGGCAGCGCTCCTGCGCGCGCCGCCGGTCGGCGACCAGTTCCGGGACCGACGGGTCGTACGCCTCGCCGGCGAGCATCCGCTCCTTCTCGCGTCCCATACGCCTCCCGCCGCGGCGAGCGACAAAAGGGCTGTCCGTCGCCGCGCCCGGGAGCGGCGCGGGGGCCGAGGGGCGGCCGGGCGGCGGCCGCCCGCCTCAGACGATCTTCATCATCCGCGTCTCGAACTTCCCGACGCGGACGCGGACCCAGCCCGCGAGCTCCTCGTCGAGGGCGGGGTCGTCGGTGTCGACGCGCAGCGCGCGCACGTCGTCCAGCTTCGCCCGCGACGCGACGATCCGGAGGTCGCAGCGCCGGATCACGGCCGGCGATATCTGGGGGTTACCGCGGCCGAAGACGAACCCCTGGCCGCCGATGGGCGAGACGACGATCACGTTCTCCTCGCCGAGCGCGTCGATGATCTCGGCCTCCGTCGCGTCGCGGGCGACCACCTCGCCGTCCCGCCACACGTCCACGCCGATCGGCGACGGCTCGAACCCCAGTTCGTCCTTGATCGCGCCCACGGTCGACCCCGGACCGAGGACGAAGGTGACGCCCTCCCCGTCGCGCTCGCGAACGTCGGCCGCGACGCCCTCCGCCAGCGACTCGACGGTCCCGCTCGCGGTCTGTTTCGACGACTGGAGGTCCTCGGCGACGGGGACGTGCGCGACGCCGCGCAGCGTCGGGCTCACCTCCCCCTCCCGGTAGGCGTCCTCGTCGATGTCCATCACCTCGCGGCGCTCCGTCCGCGAGAACGAGGCGGCGACCTCGGCGGCGTCCTCCGGCGAGACCGCGAACACCGACGAGTACACCTTCACGCCGGCGGGGACGCCGAGCATCGGCACGTCGGTTCCCTCCAGCGCGCCCGCGACGTCCGCGGCCGTGCCGTCGCCGCCGACGAATAAGACGAGGTCGACCGGAGCGGCGGTCCCGTCGCCGTCGACCGCGCCGTCCCCGTCGAGCCCGGCGAACGCCCGCACGACCGCTGCCGTGTGCGCCGCGGTCGTGTCGGTCGGTCCCGGCGCGTCGCCATCGAAGGGGTCGACGACCCGCGCCGGCTCGAAGCCGGCCTCGCGGACGACGGACTCGCCCATCGGGTCCGCGGCCACCGACACGACGGCGTCGGACGCGACCGCGGCCAGCCGGTCCAGCGCGCGGCGCGCTCGCTCGGGCGCGCGCTGTTCCGCGCCGCGCTCGACCGCCTCCGCCACCTTCCCGTCGGTGCCCTTCAGCCCGACGCGGCCGCCCATGCCGGCGACAGGATTCACCGCGATCCCCACGTGCATGCCCGACGTTCACCGCGCCGGCCTCTTAAGCGAGCCGCGTCCGGTCGCGGCGCGCGGGCGGCCGCCCGGCGACTCACTCGAACGGTTCATAAAGCCCCTCAACACGCGGACACGGGAACCAACAGGCGTCCGCTCGTCGTCGTAGACGCCGATGGAACGAGCCCGCCATCGGCGACGTCAGCCGCTCGTCTCACCGGGACTGGATCCCTCCCTCGGTAGCTGCCACACGCCCACGCCTTCCGGTCCCGTTTTCGAACCCCTGTGACGCAGTCTCGGGACCGTCCTCGGTCTCGCGCCGACGGACTCCGTCGGAGAATCAATACTTAAGACGCCCCCAGAACAACCGCGAGACATGATCCTCGAAGCCGCCGTGACGGAGCCGTTGCCGATCAGCGCGACCGCGGGCGTGGTCCTGCTCGCGAGCCTCGCGCTCGTCGCCGTGTGGGTCGCGTACCTGTACCGCTAGGCCGCCTCTTCCTCGGCCGCTCTCCATCGCACCGACCGCTCCGGCCGATCGCTTCTCGGCCGCTCAGGCGGACCGCTCCCCGACCGCGTCCGCGTGCTCGCGGATCCACGCCGCCGCGCGCTCGGCCTCCGCCTCGCTCTCGGCGGTGATCTTCACCGTCACGACCTCGCCCGGGTAGGAGCCGACGCGCACGTCGAACCGCTCGCGCAGCGACGCGAACCGGTCGAGCAGCTCGCTCTCCGGCTCGTCCACGTCGACCGTGAGCACGTGGGTGAGCGTCCCCGCGAACTCCGCTTCGACCCGCTCGAACATCGCCTTCATCTCTCCGGGCACCCCCGGGAGGACGTAGACGGACTCGACGACGGCGCCCGGCGCGACCCCGGCCTCGTTCGGCAGCGGGCGGCAGTCCGCCGGGAGGTGCGTCGTCTCCGCCGCGAGGTCGCCGCCGCTGTACCCCCGCTCGGCGAGCCACGCGGCCGCCTCCTCGTTCGCCGCGAGGTCGCGGCCGAACGCGGCCGCGACCGCCTCCATCGTCACGTCGTCGTGCGTCGGCCCGAGGCCGCCGGTGACGATCACCGCGTCGTACTCGGCGTGGTACTCGTTCACGACGCGCGCGATCTCGCTCACCTCGTCCGGCACGACGGTCACTCGCCGCACGGCGACCCCGCGCGCGTCGAGCCGGTCGCAGAGCCAGGTCGCGTTCGTGTTCTCGGTGTCTCCGACGAGGAGCTCGTCCCCGACGGTGACGACGGCGGCGTTCATACCCAGTTCAAGCGGCGCGCGGTAGAAAAGGACCGCGGCGGCGGCGAACGGACCGCGCTCGACGCGAGCGTCAGAGCCAGCCGTCGTCGTCCTCGTCGTCGTAGACGCCCAGGCCGAGGTCGCGGCGGCGCTGGCGGAGCGCCTCCAGCTGTCGCCTGAAGTAGAGCGTCCCCGCCGCCGCGGCGACCACGCCAACGAGGAGGATGACGCCGAACACCAGCAGGTCGCCCTCGCGGTACGACTGGACGACGATCGAGCCGCGGGACACCTCCTCCCAGACGATCCGGTCGCGGTCGCCGACCGTCTCGACCGCGTGGTCGCGCGGCGACACGTGGCCGACGACCGGGAACTCGGTGCTGAAGCCCGGCGGGAGCGTCACGGCGTACGACCCCTCGACGTACGCGCGCATGGTGAACCGGCGCGGCGACCCGGCGCCCGAGAACGCCACCCGGCCGCCGCTCATGTCGTCCGCGAAGCGGACCCACGTCTCGTCGGTCGTCCGCTCTATCTCCCCGCCGCGGGCGCGGAACTCGCTGCCCGTGATCACCTCGCCGTCGGGGTACCGGTACCGGAACGCCTCGAACTCGAGCGGCTGGTCGCCCGCGTACGGCGTCTGCTCGTACAGCCGGATCTCCTCCCTGTCGCCGACCGCGTACACGACGGTGTAGCGCGCGTCGGTCGAGAGCTCGAACGCGGCGTCGCGGTCCGTGTCGAAGTCGTACTCGCGGGGCGGCTCGGCGTCCAGCGTCTCGTTCGTCACCTCGCCGCCGCCGGTCGCGTAGCCGAGGCAGCCGGCGCTGACCGCGAGGAGGGCGATCGCCGCCGCCGCGAGCGCGAAGCGTCTGTTCACGTGTTACCTCCGGTTAGACCACACAGCGCATCTCGGCCGGGAGGTACGAGCCGATGGCGGCGAGCAGTCCCGGCGGGTCGGTCCCTTCGGCGCAGACGATGCTCTGTTCCAGCAGTCCGAGCCGCTCGACGGTGACGATGTCCTGCGCGTGGCCCGCGCGGTTCACCGTCGCGCGCGTCTCGCCGCGCGTCGCCGAGTTGACGTTCACCCGGCCGTCGCCGCGCTGCCAGTCGTACAGGCGGTCGCGCTCGGCGTCGGCCAGCCGGGACGGCTCCGCGTCCGGGTCGCCGGCGTCGCCGCCGTAGACGAACCGCATGGGTAGGTGCTGGACGAGGCCGAACCGCTCGACGACCTGCTCCGGCGAGCCGACGCCGAGGCCGAGCTCGTCGGCGGGCACGAACACGTCGACGCCGGCGTCGAGGGTGAACCCGACGTCGTCCCACGACTCGAGGGTGCCGACGTACTCCTCGCCGGCGTCGAGCCCGCCGTCGTGGGCGACGATCTCGCCCCACGTCTCCGCGAGGACGTTGCGCGCGACCGGCGCGTCCTCGCCGGTCACGTCGACCTGGACGAAGCCGTCGTCGCGCACGCCCACCTGCCAGTCGACGTCGAGCTCGCCGACGTCGTTGGCGACGAGCGAGTGCATGCCGTCGAGCGCGCGGTCGCGGGCGTCGCCCTCGACGTAGCACTTGGTTGCGAGGACGACCATCAGCCGGTCACGTCCACGTTGAGCTCGTCGCGAAGCGCCGCGATGCGCTGGTCCATCGCGTCGCGGAGCCGGTCGTTGTCCATCGCGTCGAGGGGGGAGCCGCACTCGGGGCACTCGAAGCCGAAGTCCATCGCCTCGCCGAACTCGAAGCGGATCGAACACACCTCACAGAGGTAGAACTCGTGGGTGCGCTCGTACTCCTCGCGCTCCTCTAGGGCCTCGAGCAGCCGGTACATCTCCTCCTGGAGGTTCTCCGGGATGTTGTCGTAGTGGAACGTCCACAGGTACGTGAGCCACCCGGAGTCCTCGTCGCGGACGCGGCGGTACGTCGCCAGGTCGTTCTCGTACAGGATGAACAGCGCGCGCCGCACGTCGTTGAGCTCCAAGCCGAGCTCCTCGGCCAGCTCCTCGTCGGTGACCTCGCCGTCGGGCGGCGCGGCCGCGACCGGCATCCCCGTCGGCCCCACCAGCTCGTGGAGGTACTTCTGGATGACGGGGTCGTTCAGTAGATCCTCAAAAGCCATTACGGGAAACTGGTGGAGGAATCCGGTTAAAACCTCCGAAAGGCGCGGTCGCGACGCTCCCGCTCCGCCCCGCCGAACGGCGTCCGGTCCGCCGCCGACCGACCCGCCGGTCCGGCAGAGCTTTACGGGCCGTGGCTCACACTCGCCCGTATGGCTGACTCGGTGGACGGGCGGGGGCGACGCGCGCTCGGCGCCCTCGCGCTCCTCGCCGTCCCGACGGTGTTGGCGGCCGTGCCGCTTGTCGCGCTCGCCGCGCTGCTCGGCCCCGGCGGCCTCGGCGCGCTCCCGTTCGGCGCGGCCGGCGGCCTGCTCGCCGCGGCCGTCGTCGGACCGGCGGCGTCCGCGCTGCTCGGCCCGGTCCTCGTCGACAGGCGGATCGCGCGGCTCCCCGACGCCGACCTCGACGAGCGCCGCGCCGACTTCGTCGCCGACCGGGTCGCGTCGCTCGCGGCCGAGGTCGGCGTCGACCCGCCCGAGGTGACCGCGGTCCGCGTCGACGCCGCGAACGTCGCCGTCGCGGACGGCTACCGCGGGTCGCGGCTGGTGGTCTCGACGCGGCTGCTCGCCCTCCCGAAGGCCGACCGGGACGCCGCGCTGCGCCACGCGCTC
>NZ_SGXV01000197.1:0-711 GCF_005435055.1 Halorubrum sp. SS7 | reverse complement strand
CGGGGAGGTCGCGGAACTCGTCGAGCGAGAACGACAGCGGCTCCTCGACCGCGCCCCACACCTCGAGTTCGAAGGTCTGCGGATCCCACGCGGGCGTTCCGCTCTTCGAGAGGACGGGGAAACCGTCCGTCTCGCGCTGGCCCGGAGGGAGCCGATCGTCGCCGTACTCGCGGTAGAGATCGGTGAGGTCCTCGGCGGCGTCGACGCCGGATTCGGTCATGGAGGCGGATACGTCCCGAACCGACGTATGAATGTCGCTCTCTCGTCGCGTGAGCCTCCTTGCCATCGGAATGCGACGGGAGTGTTCGGATTTTCCAAATCAGAGTTCTACCGATCAAAAATATAATTTTAAATCTCAGTTCTGAGTTTTCAGATATACGCATCTGCGACGCCACCTTTATATTTCCCATCCCACAAGAGCCGGACAGCAAATGCCACGAGTGAAGATAACGGTGCCGGAGCATCTGGAAATGCAGATCGCCCAGATGGTCGAGGAGGGAGAGTTCCTCAACCGCGAGGAGGCGGTCGAGGAGCTGCTCTCGACGGGCATCAAGGCGTACAAGACGAGCGGCCCGCGGGAGGACGACGACTCCAACGGGTTCGAAGACGAGGGAATGATGGGCCACGAAGACGAGTACGTCTTCTGACCGGCGCCGGCACCGATTTTCCCCCACGGTCCCCGACCGCGCGGAATCGTGCGTACCCGCCTCA
>NZ_SGXV01000196.1:0-713 GCF_005435055.1 Halorubrum sp. SS7 | reverse complement strand
ATCCAGACGATCCCGGCCCAGACGCTCCCGGGCGACGACGACGTCGTCGTCGTCACGTTCCAGGCGTCCCAGAACGATCCCGAGGGGCTGGCCAACGATCTCCAAGGACAGGCGGAGGCGGCGGGGTTTAACACGACCGCAGTCGATCAGGTGTCGCCGAGCTTCGCGAGCGACACCGCGCGGACCGCCCTCTTCGGCGTGGCGCTCGCGTTCTTCGGGATGAGCGTGCTCGTGTTCGCGCTGTTCCGGACGTTCATCCCCTCGCTAGCGGTCATCGCGTCCGCGTTCTCCGATCTGGTAATACCGATCGCGGCGATGAACCTGCTCGGCATCGAGATGACGCTGGGGACGATCGCCGCGCTCCTGATGATCATCGGGTACAGCGTCGACTCGGACATCCTGTTGAACGACTCGGTGCTGCGCCGCACCGGCGGGTTCTACGAATCGGTCAGCCGCGCTATGCGGACCGGGGTGACGATGACGCTCACCTCCATCGCGGCGATGGTCGTGATGGCGGTCGTCGCCTGGGTGTTCGGGATCGGGCTCCTCCGCGACATCGGGATCATCCTCTCGGTCGGGCTGTGCGCCGACCTGATGAACACGTATCTGATGAACGTCTCGCTGCTTCGCTGGTACAAGTTCGAGGAGGGAGGACGCTAATGCTGGAACCGATCAAAAAGAACTGGCGGATCCTGCTGCTCGTCGTCGTCGTG
>NZ_SGXV01000195.1:0-715 GCF_005435055.1 Halorubrum sp. SS7 | reverse complement strand
ACGCGCTGTCGCTCGACGAGGAGTAGCCGACCACGACCCGGCGGCGAGCCCTCGTCGTCCGACCCTCAATTTGTAAGAATTACACAACACTCTTGCGCAGCGACCCGTCGCGTCGGTCGTCGGCGAGTTGGAGCAATCCGTCGATGAGTACACGAGTTGGCGTTCAGAAGTACTGTATAGGTGAGAACCGTTCGCCGACAGATCGATCCGAGCCGGCTATCGCAGTCCGATCGGTCACAACTTATAAGTTAATATAGTGTATTTTGTACAATACAGATGTCTGGTGTCGCGATCATCGGCGGCGGACCGACGGGACTGAACGCGGCCATCTACACGGCCCGAGCGGACAGGCGAACGCTCGTGTTCGACGACGGGGGCGGGACGACCCGGGACGTGGACACCATGGAGAACGTCTACGGGTTCCCGGACGGCGTCACCGGCCCGGAACTCGTCGATCTGGGACGGGAACACGCGCGGAAGTACGGGGCCGAGATCGTCGAGGAGGAGGTCGTTCGGATCGAGCCGGAGGGCGAGCGGTACCGCGTCGAGACGACGGTCGACGAGTACGTCGTCGACGGCGTGATACTCGCGACGGGCGCGGACTACGAGCGGCCGGCCATCGCGGACGTCGAGACGTACGAGGGCCACGGCGTCTCCTACTGCGTCGAGTGCGACGCCTACTTCTACCGCGACAGCCCCGTCGCGGTCGTCGGCA
>NZ_SGXV01000194.1:0-721 GCF_005435055.1 Halorubrum sp. SS7 | reverse complement strand
GCAACAGCGTGGGACGCAAGCTGTACACAACGCCCTGCTTCGCCTCGGAAAGCGGGAAGAAGCGTGGCGGAAGCAGTACATCCACACGGTAGCCAATGAGATCGTTTCGGAAGCCGTCGAACACGACTGCGACGTGATCGCGTTCGAGGACTTGAGCGACATTCGAGAGCGGCTTCCACACGCGAAGTGGCACCACATGTGGGCGTTTCGACGCCTGTACGAGTACGTCGAGTACAAAGCGCCAGAACAAGGCGTCTCCGTGGAGCAAGTTGAGCCGAACCACACGTCCCAACGTTGTTCTCGGACGGACTGTGGGTTCACGCATGAAGACAACCGCCACGGTGAACACTTTGAGTGCCAGAAGTGCGGGTACGAGGTCAACGCGGACTACAATGCGGCGAAGAATATCGGGGTTCGATACGCCCGGAAACAGAGACACAGCCTCCGTTCCTCGCCCAAGTCGGGGAGCGGAGACGCACAAGTAGACGTGCGTGTGAATGGTGGGACGGTGAACGGCGAGAGTTACCAGCCTATTGCTGGCGACTGATTTCCGGGAGTCCACATCAAAGCCCCACCCTCAACGAGCGAACCCCGTATGGGGTGAGCGAAGTAGGGTGGGGTAGTTTACCCGAGGACGTAGCGGAGCTTCGGGAACCGCTCGACGAGCGTCTGCCCGCCGACCTCCAGTTGCTCGATGAAGGCGTCGAGGCCGAGGACGCGG
>NZ_SGXV01000193.1:0-722 GCF_005435055.1 Halorubrum sp. SS7 | reverse complement strand
TACAGTCGGGTGACATTACGTCACTTGACACCGTCAGCAACTCTCCTTCGAGAGTTCGCTGACACACTACTGGCTACTGTGCCAGCTGGTGAATGGCTCGGCTCGAGAGCCGACGACGGACGTGCCAAGCTGCGAAAAGCTCGTGGGACCCGCATGGAGGGAAAGAACACGAGATCTCCCAATCGGAATCCGTTCAACAATTGCCACGCGCAATAGGGAACGCCCTGAATTGAAACATCTCAGTAAGGGCAGGAAAAGAACGCAACAGCGATGTCGTCAGTAACCGCGAGTAAACGCGACACAGCCCAAACCGAAGGTCTTCGGACCAATGTGGTGTTCGGGTTGACAACCAAAACGCGACACTCTCTCAGAAGTCTCCTGGAACGGAGCGTGAAACAGGGTGACAACCCCGTATGAGAGAACAGTACCGTTGGCGTCAAATCCAGAGTAGCAGGGGTCGGATATCCTCTGTGAACATCTCAGGCATCCCCTGAGAAGGCTAAACACTCCTCGAGACCGATAGCGAACAAGTAGCGTGAGCGAACGCTGAAAAGCACCCCGAAAAGGGCGGTGCAATAGGGCCTGAAATCAGTTGGCGATCGAGCGACAGGGCGTACAAGGCGTCTCTTGAAACGACCGAGGAGCGATCCTCTAGTAGGAAAAGAGACGAGCCGGCGTCGTGTCGTGCGTTTTGAAAAACGACCCAGGGAGTGCACTTGATT
>NZ_SGXV01000192.1:0-723 GCF_005435055.1 Halorubrum sp. SS7 | reverse complement strand
CTCGCTTTCCGCGAAGGTCATGCCCACGTTCCCGACCTCGGCTTTGGGCATCTCCTCGTAGATGTCCGACCAGAACGTCTTCACCTGCACCTCGATCTGCGCGATAGCCAACATCGTCCGCTTGATAACCGTCTGCTCGGCGGGCGTCGTGTTGACCTTGAAGTCTTGGACGTCGCCGTCGAAATTAAACTCCGTGTGCACCCAGTAGCTGTTCCGAATCGCCTCGACGTAGTCGAGGAACTCGCTGTACTCGTAGGGCTTCAGCTGCGTTCTCTCCGAGAAAATGTCCGGCTCTGTATCTGCGCCTGTACTCGCGTTCGTGTTTGCGTTTTCGCTTTCACTCATCGCGTCTCAAACATGACCGATTGCGTTGGATTGCCGCTGCCACTGTCTATCGTCAGTCTGGTGAGTCCGACCGCTGTCGTGTCGCTCGGGAGACGGTCTCACAGCGCACCGTGTGTGTAGCCGTGTGAACCGTATCGGACCACACAGACTCCACTGGTATAAGTATTACCAACAAAATTGTAGTACAACAATTTCACTTTCATAGTGGGGAGCGGGGTTGTTCCTCCGATCCACGAACGGGCGGTACGGAGACGGGGACTAAGCAGTGATCTCCGGTTACGGGGGATCGCTACAGTTCTAAACTGGCGGCGTCGAGCCCCCCACGGTAGTCCAAGTGCGAGGACTCAGCCGAACGGTTCGGCGAGAAGCGCGAGCCCG
>NZ_SGXV01000191.1:0-727 GCF_005435055.1 Halorubrum sp. SS7 | reverse complement strand
CAATAGCTCAGTCAGGTTGAGCGCTCGGCTGATAACCGGGAGGTCCGCGGTTCAAATCCGTGTTGGCCCACCTACTGCCCGCTCGGTCTCCGACCGGGCGAGATTGGTGGGCTGGGACTCCCCAGCCACCCAATTTCGGTATTCTAACGCTCCTGAGAATGGGGTCTAAAATCGTCATTCCACTAGGTTCCTAAGCGCGCCCCGACGCCGTACAGCGGTGCGCGAATCATGTGCTATAGCTGCGCCAACCGATATCGCTCCCCCAGTTAAGGTTTCACCGACAACCATGTGTGATATTATGTAGTCTAATTTAAGTAAGTCTTTTCTATTACACTACTTGATTAAATTATATATTATTATATAATTTTATCTAAATCCAGCTTCGTCAAACGCAGTGTTGACAATATCTGGCGTTGGTGAATTAAGATATGGCTCGATCGCCTGAAACGAGTCCCACCCGCCGACCGTCATGACGACGCGCGGGTCCATCTGCCGATCGACGAGGAGCCGCTGCGCGAACCGGCGCCGGAGATCGTGGCTCGACACGTGGCGGAAGTCCTCGTCGCCCGTCGCTTCGGCCGCGCGCTCGGCCGTGCGCTTGACCACCGCCCGGACGCCGCTCTCGGAGAGGTCGACGATCGGCTCGTGGCGGCCGACATCCTCCGAGCGGACGTACCGATGGAGATCGCCCTCGACCTCCCGCGGGAGGTAGGCGTCGCGAGGCTTC
>NZ_SGXV01000190.1:0-734 GCF_005435055.1 Halorubrum sp. SS7 | reverse complement strand
GAACGCGGAGCTCGGCGCGGTCGAACTTTCCGACGGCCTCGGGGAGACGAGCGACGTGGACCTCTTCGAGTACTTCCGGTTCGCGAACACCAGCTTCGACGGGTTCGACTTCGGGAACTACAAACAGGAACTCGCGGAGGCCAACTGGCAACTACACACCACCGTTGACGACGCGGAGTTCGTGAACCCCGGAAGACAGGACCTCATCGACGCGTTTCTCGACTCGCACCCCTCGGAAGTGGCGGAGCTCTTCGACGAGGTCGATCACGTCGGGATGCTCCAAGAACAGACCGGACTGGACAGGGCAGTCATCAAGGAGATCGCCGACGCCGAGGATGCCTCGGAGATGCCGAGCAGCGAGGCGCTGTACGAGATGACCGGTGACGAGGAGTTCCGTGAGACGACGACGGCCGCCGACCTCGAAAACACCTACCTGAAGGCCAAAAACGGCGCGGATCAGGTCGGCGACCGACACGTGGCCGCGCAGTTCTTCGTTCAGGAAATGAAGTACAGGCGGGCGAAAAACTACCGGTTCGTTCGAGACCCGGATCAGGACCCCGATGTGCGACTCGTCTCGGCGGGCAAGTGGTTCGGAAACTACCTGCTGCACCAGTCCTGCGGCTACGGCGAACGACTGTGGCGAGTCATCTACGCCTCCGTGGTCGTGGTCGTCGGATGGAGCTTCATGTACGCGACGCTCACGGAGGGGACGTCCGGAGACGCGGCGGGGCTGA
>NZ_SGXV01000189.1:0-738 GCF_005435055.1 Halorubrum sp. SS7 | reverse complement strand
GGCCGCGGTCGGGCTCGACGCGCTCGCCGTCACCGACCACGACGAGATCGACGCCGCGGAGCGGGCCGGCCGCGTCGAGCGGCGCCCCGGCGTCGCGCTCCCGGTCTCGGGCGGCGCGGCGGGCGACGAGGAGGCGGACGCCGCGCCCTCGCGGGCAGAGGCCCTCGCGGCCTCGACGCTCGCGGCGACGCGGTACTCCGGCGACCCCGAGGCGGCGCGCGACGCGCTCGCCCCGCTGGGGCTGCCGGCCGACCCCGACGCCGACGACCGCCGCCGGTTCGCGTCGCTGGTCGCTGTCGACGCCGTCGACGGCGACGACGCGAGCGAGCGCGCCGCCTCGGCGGTCGAGCGCGCGCTCCGCCCGTACGCGACGGACGGCCCGTTCGCGACGGTCGGCGGCTACGCCGACGTGCTCGACGCGCTCGCCCGGGAGGCGCCCGGGACGGGCGTCGCGCTCGCGCTCGCGAGCGACCCGGACGACTCGCTCCGACAGAGCGCGCTCGACGCGTGGCGCCGCCACGGCCTGGCGGCCCACCGCGCGCTCGACGCCGCGACGGTCGGCCGGTACGACGGCTGCGTCGTCGCCCGCGTCGACGCCCCGGAGGCGGTCCTGCCGACCGTCGCCCGGCTCGTCCGGGACTTCCGGTCGCCGGAGCCCGTCGCGGTCGCGCTCGACGAGGGCGCGGGCGAGAATCGAGGTGATGACGGCCGACCCGAAGGAGACGATCACCGTAGAGA
>NZ_SGXV01000188.1:0-740 GCF_005435055.1 Halorubrum sp. SS7 | reverse complement strand
ATACGTCGGCTTCGTGTCCGAAGAGCGGAAGCGCGACCTCCTCGGTGAGGGGAGCGTCTACGTCCTCCCCACGAGGGCCGAGGGGCTGCCGATCGCCGTCCTCGAGGCGATGGCCGGAGCGAACGCGATCGTCTCGACCGACGTCGGGGGGATCCCTTCCCTCGTCGACGAGGCGAACGGTGCGCTCGTCGTTCCCGGGGACGGTCGGGCTCTAACAGACGCCCTCGAGGAGGTACTCGCGGACCCGGAGGCGACCGAACGGATGGGCCGAGTCAGTCGCCGCCGCATTGAGGAGTCCTATGCATGGCCCGACGTGGTCGAAGAACTGCTCTCGCTGTACGCTCGCGCGCTGGACGACGACGCTGCGACCACCCCCCCCGAGGAGTGAACCGGTCCTCCCCGCGGCCGCTGCGTCCGGTGGACCTCGGTCAGAAGGCTGTACCTGTGCCGAGGTATGAGCCGTATAATAATCAACACGGGTCCTGTCGGTAGGGAGTATGCGAAATCACCCTTCCGAAGGCGTCGTCCGGTGGGTACGCGATGAGCGAGGGGCTCCGTCCCCTCCGAACGTGTCGGAGGGTGAACCCGAGCGCCGGAAGCTCCGGTTCGGAGCGAAAGCCCTCGTCACGAACGACGACGGGGTCCTGCTCGTCAGGGAGCGCCACGACGACGGCTCGCCGTTCTGGACGCTCCCGGGCGGCGGCGTCGAGCCCGGGGAATCCCTCTCGGAGTGTCTCAGC
>NZ_SGXV01000018.1:0-60192 GCF_005435055.1 Halorubrum sp. SS7 | reverse complement strand
GAGCGGATCGCGGTCGAGCCGCTCGCGCCCGACGACGCGACGCCGACCGTGATCGTCTCGCGGCTCGGCCACGCGCTCGACCGCGACCGCAGCGTCCTGTTCGTCGCCCGCGACGACGCCACCGCGGCCGCCGTGCGCGACCTCCTCGCCGACCCGCCGCTGCTGGCCGCGCGCCGCGACGGTCGCCGGACCTTCCACCTCGGCCCCGACCGGATCCCGGTCGCCGGCGGCGGCTACGCCTGCGTCCGCGCCGTGGGACTCGGCGACCCGACGTTCGCGTGGCGCGAGACGGACACCCCTGTCGGCCCGGTGACGGCGGACTCGGGGGTCGACGCCGCCGCGGTCGACGAGGCGGGCCGCCCGGTCGTCCCGCGGCTCGTCTGCGAGGTCGACGGCGCTCCGGTCGCGGTCCTCGCCGGCGTCGAGAGCCTCCGGACGCCGCCGGACGCGGCGTTCCCGTTCGCCTACCGCCGCGACCCGGACGACAAGCGGTTCCGCGTCCGCCGGGGCGACGACGGGGCCGTCGTCGAGACGCTCGGCGGTTTCGGGGCGATGCGCGACGCCGGGTACGTCCCGGTCCCGATGCCGCTCGTCCCCGAGCACGCGCTGGGGCGCTCGCTCGACGACGACGCGCTCGCCGCGGCGTGGGACCTGGTCGTGATCGACGACGGGGCCGACGCGGCCGGCGGGACGCGCGGCGCGGGCGACGACGCCGGCGACCGCGAGCGATAGCCACCCTCAAGGCGCCCGCGGCCGGACCCGGTGACATGACGGTCCGATTCGAGGAGCTCACCGTGGAGTGGCTCGGCTACGCGACGGCGCGGCTGGAGACGGACGGGGGGCCGGTCGCCTACACCGACCCCGGCCGCTACGGCGTCCTCGACGACTACTGGGCGCGCGACGGTGACCTCGTCGTCGTCACCCACGACCACCACTACGACAGCGACGGCATCCGGTCGGTCGCGAGCGAGGACGCGACGGTGGTCATCTACGAGGCGGTCGACCCCGCGGGCATCGACCGCGACGTGGAGCCGATCGACGCGCTCGCGGCCGACTACGACGTGGTCCGCGTCGGCGAGGAGGACCGCGTCGACGTCGACACGCCGGCCGGCGAGGTCACGGTGTGGTCCGTGCCCGCCCACAACGACCCCGAGGGACCGAACGCCGACGCGGACGGCTCGGTCGCGCACCCGCCCGGCTTCGGCTGCGGCTTCCTGCTGTCGCTCGGGGGCCGCACCGTCTTCTGGCCGGGCGACTCGGACGCGCTCGACGGGTTCGCCGAGCTGGACGTCTCCGTCTTCCTCGCGAACATCGGCGGGGGCGGCATCGTCGCCGACCGGCGCGCCGCGGCCGACCTCGCCGAGGCGATGGGCCCGGACCTCGTCGTCCCGATCCACTACGACACCTTCGACCTGCTGGAAGCGGACGGTGAGGCGTTCGCGGGCGACGTGGCGAGCCGGTCGATCCCCGTCGCGCTCGACGCGCGCTCGGCGAACCAGTAGTCCGGACCGCTCCCGCGGCCGGAGGCCTTTTCACCTCGCCGACTCCTTCCCCGGTCGCATGACCACCGAGTCCGCGCTCGCCGACGGGGTCCGGGAGGCGCTTTCGGTCGACGCCGAGGCGTTCGCCGAGCGCGCGGCCGAGGAGGCCGAGATCGTCAAACAGGAGCTCCGCGACGGCTCCTTCGACAACCACCAGTCGATCGTCGGCTTCGAGTACGAGTTCTACGCGGTCGGCGACGGGCGGTGGAGCGAGGAGTCGCGGGCGGGCGAGTACGCGCTGATGCGCGTGCCGCGCCGCCTGCTGGAGCTGATGGGCTTCGAGAAGGAGCTCGGGCTCCACAACGCCGAGATGTGCACGAGCCCGCAGCCGCTCTCCGACCACGGGCTCCGCGCGCAGCTCGCCGAGGTCCGGGCGCGCCTGGAGGCCGCGGAGAACACCGCCGGCGTCGAGGGGATGCGGCTCGTCTCCGACGGCCTCTGGACCATCCCGCCCGCGGGCGAGACCGCGGAGGGCTACCTCACCGACAGCGTCGAGGTCGACGGCGTCGTCGTCGCGGTCAACATGAGCGACGCGGTCCGCTACCACGCGATGGCGAACGCGGACCCCGACGCGGCGGACGGGGACGGACCCGACGACGCGCGGTCGGAGGGAGGTCGCGTCGAGCTCTCCGCTCCCGGCGTGTCGCTGACGGCGGACACGGTGATGCCCGAGAGCCTCATCACGTCGATCCAGCCGCACTACCAGGTGGCGCACGCCGAGACGCTGCCGCGGCACTTCCGGTACGCGCTCCGGATCGCCGGGCCGCTGCTCGCGCTCGGCGTCAACTCGCCGTTCTTCCCGCCGGACCTGTACGACGACGGCTGGGACGGCGAGCGGATCCTCGCGGAGGGGGCGACCGAGAACCGCGTCCACGTGTTCGAGTCCGTCCTCAACGCCCGCACCGACGCGGACAAGGTGCGGTTCCCGCGCGACTTCCGCGACGTCGAGACCGCGGTCGACCGCATCGCGGCCGACGAGACGCTGATCCCGATGCCCGACCCGGGCGGCAGCGACCGCTTCGACGACGACTTCGCGACGTTCCGGACCAAACACGGCAGCTACTGGCGCTGGGTGCGCCCCGTCTTCGAGGGGGCGAGCCGCTCGGCGGCGAACGCGCGGATCGAGTTCCGCCCGATCCCCGGCCAGCCCACGGTCCGCGACTCCATCGCGTTCCAGGGGGCGTTCGCGGGCCTGCTGCAGTCGCTCGCCCAGCGCGAGCACCCGGTCATCGGGCTCGACTGGGAGACCGCCCGCGACAACTTCTACGCGGCGGTCGCCGACGGGCTCGACGCCGAGATGGAGTGGATCGGCCCGGACGGCCAGCACACGACCGACACCGACGCGCTGTACGAGGACTTACTCGACCACGCGGAGGCCGGGCTCCGGACCGCCGGCTGCGCCGCCGACGAGGCCGCCGAGTGGATCGCGCCGCTCCGCTGGCGCGTCGCGAACCGCACGACGCCGGCGAGCTGGAAGCGCGACCGCGTCCGCGCCCGGCTCGACGACGGCGACGACTTCGAGACGGCCGTGGTCGACACCCAGCGCGAGTACATCCGCCAGCAGGCCGACACGCTCATCGACGGCGGCTTCTCGGCGTGGGTCGACCGCGCCTGACCGGACCGGGGGCCCGCCCGCGACCGCGACACAGTACAGTTATCGGCCCGCCGCGTCACGCGCCGGTATGGACGACCTGATCGCCGCGGCGCGCGAGGCCCTCGAGGCCGCCCACGTCCCGTACTCCGAGTACCGCGTCGGCGCCGCGCTGCGGACCGCCGACGGCACCGTGTACACCGGCTGTAACATCGAGAACGCGAACTACTCCAACAGCCTCCACGCCGAGGAGGTCGCGCTCGCGGAGGCGGTGAAGAACGGCCACCGCGAGTTCGACCGGATCGCGGTCTCGTCGGGCGTCCGCGACGGCGTCACCCCCTGCGGGATGTGCCGGCAGACGCTCGCGGAGTTCGCGGCCGACGACCTCGTCGTCGCCTGCGACGAGGGCGGCGACGCCGTGACCGAGTACACCCTCGGCGAACTCCTCCCGAACACGATCAGCGAGGGGACGCTCGACGACGCCGCGGCGACCGCCGCCGACGCCGGCGACGGCGACGCGGACTGACGCCGCCGCCGCCCGTCACTCGGACGCCGACACCGGGTCCGGGTCCGCCGTCCCGCCCTCGGCCTCGCGGCCCTCGTCGCCCTCGGCGTCCCACTCGCCGACGCGCTCGGCGACCCGCCGCCGGTTCACCTCGCCCACGCGGTCCGCGACGGAATCGACCATCTCGAAGAGGTCCTCGCGGACCGGGCTGTCGGGGTCGCGCACCGAGGGGCCGTCCGAGCCGGCCGAGTCGAAGTCCGGGTGGACGGGGAGCCGCGAGAGGACGGGCACGCCGTAGTCGTCGCGGATCTCGTCGCCCCCGCCCTCGCCGAAGACGGCGTGGTCGTCGCCGCACTCGGGACAGCGGAACGCGCTCATGTTCTCGACGACGCCCAGCACCGGCGCGTCGTGCTCGTCGAACAGGCGGAGCCCCTTGCGGGCGTCGGCGACCGCCATCTCCTGCGGCGTCGTGACGATGACGACGCCCGCGACGGGCAGCGACTGGAGCAGGTTCAGCGAGGCGTCGCCGGTGCCCGGCGGCAGGTCGACGACGAGGTAGTCCAGCCGCCCCCACTCCACCTCGTTGACGAACTTCATCATCACGTTGTTCACCATCGGGCCGCGCAGCACCGCCGGCTGGTCGCCGTCGGGCATCAGGTGGTCGGTGCTCATCACGCGGACGCCGTCCGAGGCCGGGGGAACGATCTCCTCGTTCGGCGTGACGCCCGGCTCGTTTTCGGTCGGCAGCAGCCGGGGCACGTTCGGCCCGTGGACGTCGGCGTCGAGGATGCCGACCCGCGAGCCGCGCTCGGAGAGCCCCGCGGCGAGGTTCGCGGCGACGGTCGTCTTGCCGACGCCGCCCTTCCCGGAGGCGACGGCGATCACGTTGCGGACGCCGGGGAGCACGTCGGTCTCGTGGCCGTGCTCCTCGCGGAACTCGGCGCGGAGGTCCGGTTCCAGTCCGGCCTCCTCGATCGCCTCGCGGACCGCGTCGCCGATCTCCATCTCCGCCGGCGCGTGCGGGGCGTTGAACGCGAGCGACACCTCGGCGGTGCCGTCGCTGATCGCTACGTCGTCGACGAGGCCCATCGAGACGATGTCGTCGCCGTTCTCGGGGTCCTCTACCGCGGCGAGTCGGTCGGTGAGTTCGGCTTCGGTGAGTGTCATTGGTCTGGGTTGGACGGCGAGTCGGTTCGAATTCGGTTCGGGCGTCGAGTCGATTCGGGTTCGGTTCGGGTGGCGAGTCGGTTCCAACGCTGTACGAGTGCCGCCGGGGCCGCGTCAGAAGAACACGGCCCCGATGATCAGCGTCGCCACGAACAGGCTCCCCCACAGGACGGTCGTGAGGCCGGCGAGGTAGCCGACGCCGAGCAGCCCGGCGAACCGGTCGCTCGGGTCGCCGAGGAACCACGCCGCGACCATCGCGTACACCGGCGCGAGGACGATCCCGAAGATCAGGTACGTCCCCGGGCCGACGAACGGGAGCGTGTACTCCGCGGACAGCGGGACCGCGGGCCACGCGGCGGGCGCGAGGGCCGCGACCGCGGCGAGGAGCGCCGGCGGGGGCGCGAGCGCGGTCATGTGTCCACCTCCTCGTGGTCCTCGATCGCGTGGAGCTCGACGACCGGGATCACCTTCGAGACGACGAGGAAGAACAGCACGACGACGCCGATCGTGCCGAAGACCGCCGATATCTCGACCGCCGAGGGGACGTACTGGCCGGGCACCCCGTCGTAGAGCGCGAAGTGCGCGTGCTGGAGCCCCTCGACGACGAACAGCACCTTCTCGGAGAGCGTGCCGAAGAGGACGCCGACGGAGATGCCGACGAGCGCGCGCAGGTCGAACAGGTCGGGCCGCAGCGCGGTCGCGAAGGCGTACAGCATCGCGAGGACGACGAGCCCGATGGCGACCCAGTACAGCGGGGTCGATATCTTCACCTCGGTCGCGTGCTGGAGCGTCGTCGGCGCCGCGAAGATCCCCGTGATCACCTGCTGGAGCTGGAGCCACAGGAAGATCAGGCTGAAGAAGCCCAGCCACTTGGCGAGCCCCCGGAAGACGGCGCGGGGGATGAGCTCCTCCCAGCCGTACGCGTACCGGAACGCGGCCGCGACGATGATGATCCCCGCGACCGCCGAGGTCAGCGCGATGGAGAGGAACGAGGGGCCCTGGACCCCGCCGGCCCAGCCCGCCATCGACGGCAGCAGCGAGAACAGCCACGGGATCACCCCGCCGTGGAGCAACAGCGGCGCCATGATGATGATCGCGAACGCGATCCACCAGACCATGCGCTCGACGACCTCGTCCTCCGTCTCCGTGTACCCCACGGTCAGCGCCGCGTACAGCGGTTCGAGGCGGTTCGGCAGCCGGTCGCGGAGCCGGTTCACGTCGTAGCGGATCGTCAAGGCGAGGTACGTCGCCGTCAGCACGAAGTAGGCCGTGATGACGGTCACGTCCCACATCAGCGGCGACCACTGGACGCGCGTCGGCCACGCCGGCAGGACGCTCGTCACCAGCCGGTCCGGGCGACCGACGTGGATGAGGATGAACGTCCCGGCGCAGGTCAGCGCGGCGATGGTGAGCAGTTCGGCGAGGCGCGCGACGGGCTGGTAGGTGTCCATCCCGAGCAGGCGCACCGCGGCCGAGAGGATGATCCCCCCGTGGGCGATGCCGACCCACCAGATGAACGCGCCGATGTACAGTCCCCACGGCACGCCGCCGCCGGAGCCCCAGTCGGCGAGGTTCGTGACGATCAGGCCGTGCCGGAGCTGCCGGCTGTAGAAGAACAGCCAGACGCCGATCAGACCGAGCGCGACCGCGAGCGCCGCGACGTACCGCGTCGAGAACGTCTTGATCGGCCGGACGAGCGCCTCTCGGTCGACGCCGGTCACGTCGACGCCGTCGACGCTCACGCCTCCTCACCCCCGTTCGCGGCCGCGCCCTGATCGAGGACCTCCTTGCGGTCGTCGACGAGCCCAACGTCCTCGTACGCGACCGGCCCCTCGACCTGTTCCGCGTGCGGCGATGGCTCGTTGCCGACGAACCGGACGTTCGGCTCGGTGCCGCGCTCCTCCATCAGCTTGAACGTCGAGACGGTGTGCCCCTTCCGGTTCGGGTAGTCCGACGTGTCGTTCTCCCGTCCGTCGCGGTACTCGCGGAGGTGCCGGTTGGGGTCGCTCTCCGGGTCGTTGAGGTCGCCGAAGTGGATCGCGTTCATCGTACACGCCTCCTCGCAGGCGGTGGTGCCGACCTTCTCCTCGCCCATCTGCCCGTCCTGCCGGTCGACGCAGAACGTACACTTGCCCATCACGCCCTCCGGGGGGCGGGCGCCGACCCAGCGCCCCCGGTCGTCGATCTGGTGGTCGTCGTCGACCTCGGACTCGGGCACGTCGGGTTCGCCCCACTGGAAGTAGTTGACCCCGTACGGGCACGACACCTCGCAGTAGCGGCAGCCGATACAGATGTCGTAGTCGGTGAGCACGAGGCCGTCCTCCTCGCGGGTGTGGCGGGCGCCGACCGGGCACACCTTCGTACACGGCGAGTCGGTACAGTGCTGGCAGGTCCGGGGGAGGAAGTTCGTCTCGTCGCCCTGCCCCTCGTCCTCGAACGAGAACACGTACATCCAGTTCGCCCCCCGGGAGAGCTTGTGCTCCTGGTTACACGCGACCATACAGGCGAGACACCCGTCGCAGTTGTTGAGGTTGATCGTCATCCCCCATCGGGTCCCCTCGCCGTCGTCGCCGCCGGCGCCGGCCCCTCCGGCGCCGTCGCCGCCGGTGGTCGCGCCCGCGGTGCCGAGCCCGCCGAGCCCGAGCGCGGCCGCCGCGGCGCCCTTCTTCATCACCGACCGACGCGACTCCGCGTCGTCACCGCCGACGCTCCGTAGGGCCTCCCCGACGCCGCCGAACGCCTCTTCGACGCGCTCGACGGCGCTCACGTCCTCCTCGTCGACCTCGTCGGGGTCGGGGATATCCACCTCTCGGTCGTCGACGTCGAACTCCTCGAGGATCCGGTCGTGGTACCGCCGGTAGAACTCGACCTCGGAGAGCTCGTCCGCGGCCACCCGCTGCGCGTCGCGGGCCATCTCCGCGCCGAGGTCGGCGTCGAACCCGGTCTCCTCCAGGAGCCGCCTGTCCTCCTCGTCCACGGTCGTGTACATCGACTCGTCGTCGGTGCTCATGGTGGCTGTGGGGTCGTCTCCCCCCGGCGGTACGCGATCCGAGGGGTCAATCGTGACCCGGGTTCCAACGCCGCGGCAAGAGCGGCGAAGATGTTCGAACCGGCCCACAAGAGGGGCGGGGTCGCCGCCGAGCCGGAACTACTTTTAAAAACCTCGCCAAACGCCGGGGACATGACCGACGAACCAGACGCCGGCGGCTCCGACGTGGACGCCCCGGCCGCGGACGCCGAGAGCGAGGACCCGAACGACGCGGCCGGCTACCACGTCGAGGCCGCGCCCGAGGACGTCGCAGACGCCGTCCTCCTCCCGGGCAACCCCGAGCGGGTCGACAAGATCACCGCGCTGTGGGACGGCCACGAGGAGGTCGCGCGCCACCGCGAGTACCGCACCGCGACCGGCACGTACGACGGCGCGCCCATCTCCGTGACCTCGACCGGAATCGGCTCCCCGTCGGCCGCCATCGCCGTCGAGGAGCTGGCGCGCGTCGGCGTCGACACGTTCATCCGGGTCGGCTCCTGCGGGGCGATCCAGCCGGAGATGGACGTGGGCGACCTCGTCATCACGACCGGCGGCGTCCGGCAGGAGGGGACGAGCGACGAGTACGTCCGCGAGGACTACCCCGCGGCCGCGGACGGCGAGGTCGTCTCCGCGCTGGTCGCGGCCGCCGAGCGGCTGGGCCACGACTACCACACCGGCGTGACGATGAGCGCCGACTCCTTCTACGCCGGGCAGGGCCGCCCCGGATTCGACGGGTTCGAGGCCGCCGGCTCGGACGAGCTGGTCGCCGAGCTCCGGGACGCGAACGTGAAGAACATCGAGATGGAGGCGTCGGCGATCCTCACGGTCGCGAACGTCTACGGGCTCCGGGCGGGCGCGGTCTGCTCCGTCTACGCCAACCGCGTCACCGGCGAGTTCCGGACGGAGGGCGAGTCGCGCGCGGCCGAGACGGCGAGCCTCGCGGTGAAGCTGCTCGCGCGCATGGACGAGGTCAAACGGGAGGCGGGCGCCGACCGCTGGCACGCCGGGCTCTCGCTGTAACGCGCCGTCCAGCCGGGGGCCGGACCGCCGATCGCGACCGTTCCAAAGCGACTTTACCCGCGGGCCGCGGAGCGACAGGCATGAGTACACAGGTCGTGGTCGTCGGCTCCGGGTACGCCGGCGCAGGGGCGGTCAAGGCGTTCGAAGACGAGGTCGGCGAGGGCGAGGCCGATCTCACGTGGATCTCGGAACACGACTACCACCTCGTTTTACACGAGGTCCACCGAGCGATCCGCAACCCCGCCGTCGAGGACAAGATCACGATCCCCGTCGACGAGATCAAGTCGCCCGAGTCCGACTTCGTCCAGGGCCGGGTCGTCGACGTCGACACCGACGAGCGCGTCGTCGAGACCGACGACGGCACGACCGTCGACTACGACTACCTCCTCCTCGCGGTCGGCTCCACGACCGCGTTCTTCGGCATCGAGGGGCTGAAGGAGAACGCCCACCAGCTGAAGGGGCTCGACGACGCGAAGGCGATCCACGAGGACGTGCGCGAGGCGGCCGCCGACGCGACCCGCTCGGACCCCGCGCAGGTCATCGTCGGCGGCGCCGGCCTCTCCGGCATCCAGACGGCCGGCGAGATAGCCGAGTACCGCGACAAGCACCGCGCGCCGCTCGACATCAAGCTCGTCGAGGGGCTCGACGAGGTCTTCCCCGGTAACGACCCGCAGGTCCAGGGGGCGCTCCGCCAGCGGCTCGAAGACGCCGACATCGACATCCTCACCGGCGACTTCATCTCGGAGGCCGACGAGGAGGCGGTCTACCTCGGCGGCGGCGAGGACGAAGAGCCCGAGGAGCTCGGCTACGACGTGCTGATCTGGACCGGCGGAATTACGGGCCAGCCCGAGCTGGAGCACGTCGAGGTCGACAAGGACGACCGCTCGAACCGCGTCCACGCCGGCTCCGACTTCGCCACCAGCGACGACCGCGTGTTCGCCATCGGCGACACCGCCCTCGTCGAGCAGGGCGAGGACGACGTGGCGCCGCCGACCGCGCAGGCCGCCTGGCAGGCCGCCGAGGTCGCCGGCGCCAACCTCGCGCGCGCCGCCCGCGGCGCGCCGCTCCGCTCGTGGACCCACGAGGACAAGGGCACCGTCGTCTCCGTCGGCGAGGAGGCAGTCGCACACGGCGTGATGGGCATGCCGATCAAGACGTTCGGCGGCAAGCCCGCGAAGCTGCTGAAGAAGGCCATCGCCACGCGCTGGATCGCCAAGGTCTCCTCCGCGAGCCGCGGCGTCAGCGCGTTCGGCGACATGTAAGCGCGGGCGACCCGTTAACGGTCAGGACCGTCGGACCCGTTCTCGACCGTTTCGGCGACTACCGAGCGGCGTTTTCCTCTCGAAAACTTTCTCGGCTCGCAGAAACCCCTTCCGCCAGTTAGTGCTGGGCCGGCTCGTCGGGCGCCCGCATGTCGTCGATCCGCAGGATGAGAATGTTCGCGGTGTCGTCTTTGCCGTCGACGGTGCCGTCGATGACGAGCTTCGAGAGCGGCGTCGGGCCGACGGTGACGCTGTCGCCCTCGTGGAAGTCGCGGACCGAGCCCTGGACGTGGATCTCGGCGCGGCACAGCTCGGGGTGGTGGACGCTGGAGAGGTCGATCCCGTCGACGTTGATCCCCTCGACCTGCTCGCCCTCGTGGGAGATCGGCACGTCGGCCGGCTCGTCCATGCGCTGGATGTCGAGCGCCTCGTAGGCGTTCGAGGTGGGCTTGTAGCCGCCCTTCGGACCGGGGACGCCCTCGACGAGCTGGAGGGCCTTGAGGCTCTGCATCTGGTTCCGGATCGTCCCGGGATTGCGGTCTACTTCCTCGGCGATCGCCTCGCCTTTCACGGCGTCCTCCTGTTCCCCGTACAGGTTGATGAGGGCCGTGAGGATGCTTTTCTGGCTCGACGTGAGCTCGATCGATGACATGGTCGCGAATACACGACGCCCCCGCTTAAATGCGATGGAATTCGCTTATAAATGATCGTGTGAAACCGCCTCGACGGCCGGGTACAGCCGGCGCTGCGCCTCGCGGGCCTACTCCCCGCGCAGCCGCTTCATGCGCACGTACGCGAGCGGACTCGACAGCGCGACGACGACGCCGACGCCGATCAGCGCGACCCCGAAGTCGACGGCGACGAACGACACCGCGGCGCCGACGAGCCCGATCGCCGCACCGGTGAACGCGACCGCGATGGTCGCGCCGATCGGCTCGATGTCGCCGGGGTCGACCGAGTAGGAGTCGGAACTGCCCATGACCGCCCCGTGGCGGCCCGGGCGCAAAACGGTGTCCGATCCGGCGAGGCGCATCGGGCGTCGCCGTCGCCCTCGGAGCCGCGGCCGCGTCGATCCCCACCATTCAAGCGCCGCGGCGTCGCGTACCCGGTATGACCACGGTCAGGATCATCGGCGCGCCGACCGACTACGGGGCGAACCGACGCGGAGTCGACATGGGACCGTCGGCGATCCGGTACGGCGGGCTCGCGGACCAGCTCGCCGGGGCGGGCGTCGAGGCGGTCGACGCGGGCGACCTCCCCGTCCCGCGGGCGGAGGAGCGCGACCCGGACGCGGACGCGCCGAGCGAGGGGAAAGCGAAGTTCCTCCGCGAGACCGCCGACGTCTGCCGGGAGCTCGGCGACGAGGTCGCCGCGACGCTCGCCGCCGGCGACGTGCCGCTCGCGCTCGGCGGCGACCACTCGATCGCCATCGGGAGCCTCTCCGGCTCCGCGCGCGACGCGGACATCGGCGCCGTGTGGTTCGACGCGCACGCCGACCTCAACACGCCCGCCACGACGCCGTCTGGCAACGTCCACGGGATGCCGCTGGCGGCCGCGCTCGGGATCGGCGAGTTCGCGGACGCCGAGTGGGCGAACGCGCCGGGGCTCTCGCCGGAGAACGTCGCCCTGGTCGGGCTCCGGTCGGTCGACGGCGCGGAGGCGGAGCTGCTCAGGGAGCGCGGGTTCGCGGCGTACACGATGTCGGACATCGACGAGCGCGGGATCACGGACGTGACCGAGGAGGCGCTGTCGGTCGCCTCGGCCGGCGTCGACGGGATCCACGTCAGCCTCGACCTCGACTTCCTCGACCCGAACGCGGCGCCCGGCGTCGGGACTCCGGTCCGCGGCGGCGCCACCTACCGCGAGGCGCACAGCGCGATGGAGATCGTCGACGAGACGGACGCGCTCCGGTCGATGGAGCTCGTCGAGGTGAACCCGACGCTCGACCAGCACAACGAGACGGCGGAGCTGGCGACGGAGCTCGCGGCGAGCGCGTTCGGGAAGCGGGTGCTGTAAACGGCGGCTCGGGGGACCGAGTCAGACGTTCCGGTCGAGCTCCTCGACGACGCGCTGGAGGTCCGCGGCGGCCTCGATCTCGCCTTTGATCTCCTCGCGGCGGCGGACGGCCGCCGAGTCGGCGTCGTACGCGCGGACGAACTCGGCGCGGGTGTGCTCGTCGAACGCGTGGCGGATGGCGAAGTAGCCGTCCGGGACGATCGTGCCGCACACCTTGCACTCGTGGCGCTGGTGGTCGTTCGTCTGGTGGACGATCGCCGCCTCCACGTCGTCGAAGGCGGCGTCGCAGTCGCCGATGCCGCACGTCCAGCGAGGGGCCATACCCGGAACACTCGCCCGAGGGGGATTAACGGTTTCCCAACTCGGCGGGATCCCGGGACGGGCCGCCGCCCCGCGGTCCGCCCGGCGACCGCGGCACCGTCGTCGTCGAACGATACGCCTTTGCGCGGGCGCGACGACCGTCCGACCGTGACCCGATCGCAAACGCGCGTCGACGCCCACGTCAAGGTGCTCGACGACGAGGTCGTCGCCCGCGCGAAGGCCCGCGGGATCGACGCGCTCGTGTACGCGCCGCACTTCACGCGGCTCCCGACGGTCCGCGAGCGCGCGGCCCGCTACACCGACGACGAGCTGACCGTCGTCCCCGCCCGCGAGGTGTTCACCGGCGACTGGGGGAACCGGCGGCACCTCCTCGCGCTCGGGCTCTCCGACCCGGTCCCCGACTACATCACCTTCGAGGGCGCCATGGCCGAGTTCGAGCGCCAGGACGCCGCCGTCCTCGTCCCGCACCCCGGGTTCGCCACCATCTCGCTCACGCGGCCCGAGGTGGACGCGCACGCCGCCCGGATCGACGCCGTCGAGACGTACAACACGAAGCTCCTCCCCCACCAGAACGCCCGCGCCCGTCGGACCGCGAAGGAGACCGGCTGCGCCGGCTTCGGGTCGTCGTACGCGCACCTCCCCGGCACGGTCGGCGAGGCGTGGACCGCCTTCGAGGGCGACCTCGACGACGCCGAGGCGGTCGCCGAGGCGTTCCGCGAGCGCCGCCCGCGGACGGTGATCCACCGCGGCGGCGTCGGCCACCGGCTCCGGGGGCTCGTCGAGTTCGCCCACCTCGGTTACGAGAACACGTGGGCGAAGCTCGACCGGATGTTCCTCTCCGGCAACGAGCCCACCCTGCCATCGAACGTCGCCTACGAGGGCCGGTTCGACGACGTGAGCGTCTACGAGTAACGCGTCGCGGTCACAGCCCGAACCCAGCCGCGGCCTCGGAGGCCGCCGAGAGGTCCAGGTCGAGGCTGACGACGTAGGTGTGGATCGCCCAGAACGCGGCCAGCTCTATCGCGGTGATGATCACGGTGACGAGGTCGGCGTACTTGCTGCTCGTCGTCACGCCGCTCGGCAGCCCGAACTCCCGGTCCGAGAGCGGGTGGAACAGCGCGATGCCCCGGCGGCTCCCGACCACGTCGAGGACGTAGTGGGTCAACACGCCGATCCAGACGTACTGGAGGTTCCCGAAGAGGATCGGGTACGCGAGGAAGATCGCCAGCACGGGGAGGCTGTGGAGCGTCTTCCGGTGGCGCCCGAAGGCGGTGTCGACGTCCGGGAACAGCGCCCCCAACACGACGGGAACGGTGATCTCGGCGACGGTCGTCGCGGTCGCCGCGTCGAGACCCGGTTCGACGATGAACCCGAGCCCGAGGGCGAGCAGCAGGCCGTTGAGGACGTGGCCGCGCTTGTTCATACCAACCGCTGTGCGTGTCGGTAGGTCAAACCACCGGATCGCGGTGGCTCAGCGGGACCGGGTCCGGCCTTCCGCGCGCCAGCCGCGCGCCGGTCGAAAGAGCCACGGCGACCGCGTCCGACCCGACCGTATGGAGTACGAGGAGCCGAAGTTCTTCCACGTGATGCAGTACGCCGCGGCCGCCGACGGCGACGTCATCGACATGGTGAGCGGCAACCCCGACTGGGAGCCGCCCGCCGCGCTCCGGGAGGCGCTCCGCGAGTACGCCGACCTGCCGCCCGCCGACTTCCAGTACCCGCCGAGCGACGGGCTCCGCGAGCTCCGCGAGGCGATCGCCGAACGCCGCGACGTGGACCCCGAGCGCGTGGTCGTCACTAACGGCACCGGCGAGGCGAACTACCTCGCGATGGCGCGCGCGCTCGACCGCGGCGCCGGCGACGAGGCGCTCCTGATGGACCCGGTGTACCCGTACTACCCGGGCAAGACCCACCTGCTCGGCGGCGAGCCGACGCTCGTGCCCACCGCCCGCGACGGGGGCCTCGACGTCGACGCGGTCCGCGAGGCCGCGAGCGAGGACACCGCGCTGATCGTTCTCAACACGCCGAACAACCCGACCGGCGCCGTCTACGACCTCGACGCGGTCCGCGAGGTCGTCGCGGTCGCCGAGGCGGTCGACGCCGTGGTCGTCGTCGACGAGGTGTACGGTCAGTTCGACCTCGCGGGCTCCTTCGAGTCGGCCCTGACCCTCGACTCCGAGCGCGTGATCGTCACCGGCGGCTTCTCGAAGTCGATGGCGATCACGGGGCTCCGGGTCGGCTACGGCGTGTTCCCCGAGGCGCACGTCGGCGACGCGAAGACCCGCCACATGCTCGTGAACGTCACCGGGGCCCGCCCCTCGCAGTACGCGGTCTACCACGCGCTCGCCGAGACGGAGCCGTCGTACTACGCCGAGTCGCGCGACCTGCTCGCGGACCGGGTCGCGGCGTTCACCGACGCGCTCGACGCGGCGGGCGCGGAGTACAGCCGTCCGGAGGGCGCCTTCTACGTCCTCGCGCGGTTCGACGGGTTCCCCGGAACGATGGCGAACGTCAAGCGCCTGATCGACGAGGCGGGCGTCGCCGGCATGCCGGGCGAGGCGTTCGGCACCGCCCGCGACGAGTGGATCCGGTTCGCGCTGGTGACGCCGCGCGCGACCGAGGCGGCCGAGCGGCTCGCGGACTACTTCGCGGACGGCGCGCCCGCCCCGCGGTGAGCGACGGCGTACACGACTACCCGCCGCCACCGCCGTCGTAGCCCCCCTTCCCCGCCTCGGCCTCCCGCTCGCGGCGGTCCCGGTCGTCGTCCGCGTTCGCGGCCGACCGCTCGGACGCCGACCGCTCCGACGCCGACTCGGACCGCCGCGCCGCGAGCGCCCAGCCGAGTGCGTACGCCGCGACCGCGGCGGCGACGCCGGCGGCGGTACCGACGAGCCACGCGCCGGCGGCGAACGCGACGGCGGCCAGCGCCGGGCCGCCGAGGAGCGCGTACCCGAGGTTCTCGCGCACGACTCGCGGCGTCTCCATGTTCGCTGCGTCCGCTTCCCCGGAGAAGTGTCTTGTCCCGCCTCGCCGCCGCTGAACCGTTCCCACGACTCCGCCGTATTCAAATACGCGCGCGCAGACCAACGCGTATGGAGCAGATCGACGACCAGTACGCGCCCGCGGACGTCGAGTCCGCGGTCGACGAGTACTGGGACGACCACGACGCCTACGAGGCGGCGAAGGAGGCGCACGCCGACGACCCGCCGTTCTTCTTCGTGGACGGCCCGCCGTACACCTCCGGGCAGATGCACCTCGGGACGGCCTGGAACAAGACGCTGAAAGACGCCGTCATCCGGTACAAGCGGATGACCGGCCACCGCGTCACCGACCGCCCCGGCTACGACATGCACGGGCTCCCGATCGAGGTCAAAGTCGAGGAGGAGCTCGGCTTCGAGAACAAGCGGGACATCGAGGAGTACGGGATGGAGGCGTTCATCGAGAAGTGCAAGGAGTTCGCTCTAGAGAACCGGGCGGCGATGGACGAGGACTTCGAGTCCATCGGCGTCTGGATGGACTTCGAGGACCCGTACGAGACCATCTCGCCGGAGTACATGGAGGCCGCCTGGTGGGCGTTCTCCGAGGTCGCCGACAACGGCCTCGTCGAGCAGGGGAAGCGGTCCATCTCGCAGTGCCCGCGCTGCGAGACCGGCCTCGCCAACAACGAGGTGGAGTACGAGGACGTCGAGGACCCCTCCATATACGTGAAGTTCCCGCTCGCCGACCGCGAGGGGAGCCTCGTCATCTGGACGACGACGCCGTGGACCATCCCCGCGAACACCTTCGTCGCCGTCGACGAGGAGCTCACCTACAACGCCGTCCGCGCGGAGAAGGACGGCGAGAGCGAACTCATCTACGTCGCCGCCGACTGCGTCGAGGACGTGCTCGGCGAGGGGCGCTACGAGGACTACGAGGTCGAGGCCGAGCTGACGGGCGACGAGCTCGTCGGCTGGGCGTACGACCACCCGCTTGCCGACCGCGTCGCCGAGTACCCCGACTTCGAGGGCGCCGGTCGGGTGTACGCCGCCGACTACGTGGAGGCCGACCGGACCGGGCTGGTCCACTCCGCGCCCGGCCACGGGGAGGAGGACTTCCAGCGCGGCACCGAGCTCGGGCTCGACATCCACTGTCCCGTGAAGCCGAACGGCGAGTTCACCGAGGCGGCAGGCGAGTACGCCGGCCAGTTCGTGCGCGACGCCAACGAGGACATCATCGACGACCTCGTCGCCGACGGACACATGCTCGCGCACGGCACCGTCGACCACAGCTACGGCCACTGCTGGCGGTGCGACACCGGGATCATCCAGCTTGTCACCGACCAGTGGTTCATCTCGATCACGGACGTGAAGGAGGACCTCCTCGACAACATGGAGGACTCGGAGTGGCACCCCGACTGGGCCCGCGACAACCGCTTCCGCGACTTCATCGAGGACGCGCCCGACTGGAACGTCTCCCGCCAGCGCTACTGGGGGATCCCGATCCCCATCTGGGTGCCGGAGGACGCCGACGCCGGCGACCTCGACGAGGACATGATCGTGATCGGCACCCGCGAGGAGCTCGCCGAGCGCGTCGAGGAGGACGTCGACCCCGAGTCGATCGACCTCCACCGCCCCTCCGTCGACGACCTCACCATCGTCGAGGACGGGACGACGTACCGCCGCGTCGAGGACGTGTTCGACGTGTGGCTCGACTCCTCGGTCGCCTCGTGGGGCACGCTCGGCTACCCGAGCGACGAGGCCGCGCACGACGAGCTGTGGCCCGCCGACCTCATCATCGAGGCGCACGACCAGACCCGCGGCTGGTTCTGGTCGCAGCTCGGCATGGGCACCGCCGCGGTCGGCGAGATCCCGTACGACGAGGTGCTGATGCACGGCTTCGCCAACGACGAGGACGGCCGGAAGATGTCGAAGTCGGTCGGCAACATCGTCACGCCGGAGGAGGCGATCGACCGGGCCGGACGCGACCCGCTCCGCACGTACCTGCTCAGCCACGACCAGCAGGGGGTCGACCTCGCGTTCGAGTGGGACGGGCTCGGCGAGATCCAGGGCAAGCTCAACATCCTCTGGAACGTGTTCCGGTTCCCGCTGGAGTACATGGAGCTCGACGGCTACGACCCCGCCGACGCGGACCTCGCCGACGGCGAGCTCGAACTCGTCGACGAGTGGGTGCTCTCGCGGCTCCAGTCCGTGGAGGCCGAGGTCGCAGAGGCCTGGGACGACTATCAGGTCAGCGACGCGGTCAACGCCGTCATCGAGTTCGTCACGCAGGACGTGTCGCGGTTCTACGTGAAGGCGGTCCGCGACCGCATGTGGGAGGAGGCCGACTCCGCCTCGAAGCGCGGCGCCTACGCCACGCTCGCGACCGTCCTCGACGAGGTGATCCGCCTGCTCGCGCCGATCGCGCCGTACCTCACCGAGCGGATGTACCAGCGGCTCGACGGCGCGGCGACGACGGTCCACGCGCTGTCGTACCCCGAGCCGGACGCCGACCTGCGCGACCCGGACCTCGAACGCGACGTGGCGGTCTTCCGCGACGTGGAGGAGGCGGCCGCGAACGCGCGCCAGCAGGCCGGCCGGAAGCTCCGCTGGCCCGTCCCGCGCGTCGTCGTCGAGACGGACGACGAGACCGTCGCGGCCGCGGTCGACCGGCTCGAAGCGCTGATCGCCGACCGCGTCAACGCCCGCGAGGTGGTCGTCACCGACGCGTTCGACGAGCTGGTCGAGACCGCGGAGCCGCAGATGGCGGCCATCGGCCCCGCCTTCGGCGGCGACGCCCAGAAGGTGATGGAGGCGGTCCAGGGCGCGACCCGCGCGGCGGTCGAGGGCGGCGAGGTGACCGTCGACGGCGAGCCCGTCGACCTCGACGACGAGATGGTCGAGTACGTCGCTGAGCCCCCGGAGCACGTCTCCGGCGCCGACTTCGAGGGCGGCACCGTCTACGTCGACACCTCGCTGACCCCCGACATCGAGTCCGAGGGGTACGCCCGCGACGTGATCCGCCGGATCCAGGAGATGCGCAAGGAGCTTGACTTGGACGTGGAGGCGCGGATCCGCGTCGGCGTCGGCGTCGACGACGACCGCGTGGCCGGCTTCGTGGACGACCACGCCGACCTCATCGCCGGCGAGGTGCGCGCCGACGCCTGGCTCGACGACCCGAGCGACGCGGCGGCCGCCGAGGACGGCCTCGTCGAGGAGTGGGAGGTCGAGGACGTCACGCTCACCATCGGCGTCGACCCGGTCGCGTAGGCTCCCCGACCGAAAACGCCGTTTCGAGCGGCCGAGGGCTGGGTTTCGAAGTCGCGCCCGTCGCGCTCGACGACCCGAACCGACGCCGACGGCACCGCCCGGGCGTCGCCTCCGCGACGCGAGTTACTGTGGGAACAATTCGCACCCCGAAACCTATAGGTGCGTTCTTTACTCACGGTTGAACATGGATGTCCGGGCGGCTCGGGCCGACGACGCCGAGGCCCTTCGCACCGCGGTCTCGCGGGCCCGCGAGGAGACGGTGTTCGACGACATCGGCGCGCCGCTGCTCGACGTCTCCGCCGCCGGCGTTCGCGAGGCCGCCGCCGAGGCCGAGTGGTCGTTCCTGATGGAACACGACGAGGAGGGCCCCGTCGGCCTCGCCATCGCGCACCCGGACCCGGACGGCGCCGAGGCGGAGCTGCTGGCGCTGTGGGTCCACCCGAACCGCGCGGGCGAGGGGATCGCGGGAGAGCTGCTGTCGCGCGTCGGCGCCGCACTCGCCGACCGCGGCGTCGAGACCCTCCGGGCGACGGTGCCGGCGGACAGACCGAGCGCGACGGAGTTCTTCGTCGCGCACGGATTCGAGGGGCGCGGGACCCGACGGAGCCCCGTCGGCGACGAGGACGTGGTGGTCGCGGCCCCCCGGACGCTCGTCTGAGGCCGCCGGCCTACTTCAGTCGTTCCTGGAGGAAGGAGGGGTGCGCCGCGGTGACGCCTTCGACGCCGAGCAACTTCTCGGAGATGACCTCGCCGAGCTCGTCGCCGTCGCCGGCGCGGACCTCGGCCATCAGCATGTGGTCGCCGGAGGAGGTGTACAGCGCCTGGACTTCCTCTAGCGACTTCAGTTCGCGCGTCGCCTCCACGTACTGTCCGGAGTCGACGTCCATCCCGACCATGGCGATGGACTGCGACGAGAGCTTCTTCGGGTCGACCTCCGCCGAGTAGCCGACGATCACGCCCCGCTCTTCGAGGCGGTCGATGTACTTCCGCACCGTCGGCTTCGAGACGTCGGCCCGTTCGGCGATCTCCCCGCAGGACGCCTGCGCGTCCTCCTCTAACACGGAGAGGATCCGCTCTTCCGTCGATACGGTACTCATACCACTCCGTTTGTCACCAATGAAAAAATACCTTGCGAATCAAAAAACGAACTCACCGCGCCGTCAACGACTGACGGCCTCGCTCAGGCGTGTTTGTCGAGGAACATGTCGTGGGAGCGCTCCCACTCGTAGTCGTCGTCCCAGTATCGCTCGGCGAGCGGCTCCTCGGGCATCTCGCCGATCGCGCGCTTCTCCTGGCCGTAGGACGGACGGTCCTCGTCGACGTAGAAGCGGCCGGTGAGGACCTCGCCGTCGTAGAGGGACTCCTCGGTCGTGCGCATCATCTCCTGGGCCTCGACGCGGTCCGTCTTGTCGAACTCGTAGTCGTCGGAGTCGTTGACGTCGATGTACGGGACGTACTGGCGCGCGTCCTTGTTCCAGGTCGGACACTGGGTGAGGAAGTCGACGTGCGCGAACCCGTCGTGTTCGATCGCCTCGGTGATGATCTCCTTCGCCTGGTTCGGGTTAACCGCGGCCGTCCGGGCGACGTAGGAGGCGCCGGCGTTGAGCGACATCGAGAGCGGCTTGATCGGCTCCTTGGCGCTCCCGTGGGGCTGCGTCTTCGACTTGTGGCCCTTCGGGCTGGTCGGGGAGGTCTGGCCCTTCGTGAGCCCGAAGATCTCGTTGTTGAACACGATGTACGTCATGTCGTGGTTCTCCCGGGCCGTGTGGACGAAGTGGTTCCCGCCGATCCCGTAGCCGTCGCCGTCGCCGCCGGCGGCGATCACTTCGAGGTCGGGGTTCGCGAGCTTCGCGGCGCGGGCCACGGGCAGCGAGCGCCCGTGGATCGTGTGGAACCCGTACGTGTCGAGGTAGCTGTTCAGCTTGCCCGAACAGCCGATCCCGGTACACAGCAGGGTCTCCTCGGGCGTGCGCCCGACCTCCGGCAGCGCCTGCTTGAGCGCCTTCAGGACGCTGAAGTCACCGCAGCCCGGACACCACGTCGGCTGCGGCTCCACGCCGGGGGTGTACTCGTCGCGGTCGATCTCTCGCTCCTCTCCGATCGCTGAAAACGTGCTCATTGGTTAGTCACCTGCGGCTGGGACGAACGTGGTCTGGTGGCCGGACGCGTCGCCGTCGCCCTCGACGATCGCGGCCTCGAACCCGTCGACGACCTCCGCCGGCTCGAACGGGTTCCCGTTGTACTTCAACAGGCTCGACAGCTTCTCGCCGTAGCGGCCGAGGTTCTTCTGGACGAGCCCGCGGAACTGTCCGGACGCCGTCATCTCGACGACGAGGACCTCGTCGACGCTCTCGACGAACGCCTCGACCTGCTCGGTCGGGAACGGGAGCATGTCGGAGACGCCGTACGACTTCACGGAGTGGCCGGCCTCGTTGAGCCGACCGACGGCCTCCTCGACGGTCCCCTGCTGACTCCCGAACGTGAGGATGCCGTACTCGGCGTCCTCGGGGCCGGCGTACGAGCCGGTGTCCTCCCCGTCGAGGTCGGCGCGGATCGCCTCCAGCTTCTGGGTCCGCCGGTCGATCTGCGCGACCCGGTTGTCCGGGGACTCGCTGATGTGGCCGGTCGGGTCGTGCTCGTTGCCGGTCGCGAGGAAGCGACCGCCCTTCTGCCCGGGCACCGACCGCGGCGAGACGCCGTCGTCGACGTCGTGCTGGAAGCGGTGGAACTTCCCGTCGCCGGAGTGCGGCTCGTCCGCGAGCGCGTCCTCCGAGAGCGTCTTCCCGAGGTCCGGGTTCGGGTCGCGGTCGAAGTGGCTCTTGGGGACGTTCGTCAGCTCGCCGCCGAGCTTCTGGTCGTACAGCAGGATCGTCGGGATCTGGTACTCGTAGGCGAGCCGGAAGGCGATCCGCGACTGCTCGTACGCCTCCTCGACGGTCCCCGGGGCCAGGACGACGCGCTGGGAGTCGCCCTGCGAGGTGTAGAGGACGTGTTCGAGGTCGGACTGCTCCGGCTTCGTCGGCATCCCGGTCGAGGGGCCGGCGCGCATGGCCTCGACGAGGACAACGGGCGTCTCCGTCATCTCCGCCAGCCCGAGCGGCTCGGACATCAGCGCGAACCCGCCGCCGGAGGAGCCGGACATCGCCTTGACGCCGGCGTGCGAGGCCCCGACCGCGAGCGCGGCCGCGGCGATCTCGTCTTCCACCTGCTCGGAGATCCCGCCGAGCTTCGGCAGGTTCTGCGTCATGATGGTGAACACCTCGGTCCACGGCGTCATCGGGTAGCCGGCGATGAACCGGCAGCCCTCGTCGATGGCGCCGTAGGAGATGGCGTCCGACCCGGACATGAGCAGCTGGGTCTCGTCGTGTTCGCCCGTCGGCACCGACACGTCCGGGGCGTCCACGTCGTACTCCTCGCGGACCTGGTCGTACGCGGTCTCAAGGATCTCCAGGTTCGGTTCGAGGATCTTCTCCGGCATCGCGTCGCGCATCAGGTCCTCGACGTGGTCGAGTTCCATGCCGGTCAGCGCGCAGGTCGCGCCGACGCCGGCGGTGTTGCGCATGACTTCCCGGCCCATGTCGCGGGCGAGCCCGCGGAGGTCGAGCGGGTACACGTGCCAGTCGTTCTCCTCGGCGCGCTCCTCGAAGTTCGGGATCTCGGAGGCGTCCAAGAGCCCCTCGTCGTAGACGATGACGCCGCCCTCGCGGAGCTCGTCTAAGTTCTCCGAGAGCGGTTTGATCTCCTCGTTGCCGTAGACGGCTTCTTCCTGGGGATTACGGGCGAAGGAGTCGCCGAGGGCGAGCAGGAAGTTGTAGCCGTCGCCCCGGGATTCGACGGGGTCCGCCGACGCGCGGACCTCGGTGTAGGTGTGGCCGCCGCGGATCCGCGACGGGTAGTGCCGATGCGTGAAGACGTTGAGCCCCGATCGCATCAAGGCCTTCGCGAAGTTCTGGCTGGTGGAAGCGATCCCGTCACCGGATCCCCCCGATATCCGCCAGATGAGTTCGTCGTCAGTCATAGTGGTATGTGAGCCCGAATGGGCCTCGTGGCCCGACGTTGTGCTGGTTCCCTCTTAGGGCTTGCTATGGAATCCCAAGGGACTATCATGAAGGTCTATTAGGGGCGCTCGGGCGCTCCTCGCCCGTCCGCCGGACCGATCCGAGCGCCCGCCGTCGGTTTCGTCGCTCCCGGCCCTTTCGCGTCCTTTTAGGCCGCCGCGCGCCGAGCGAATCCATGCTCACCTTCATCGGGCTCGGCCTCTACGACGAGCGCTCCGTCACCGTCGAGGGGCGCGAGGCGCTGCGGGCGGCCGACCGGGTCTTCGCGGAGTTCTACACCAGCCGGCTGGTCGGCGCCGACGTCGCCGACTTGGAGGCGTACCACGATGTCGACGTGGATGTCCGCGACCGCGCCGGCGTGGAACAGGATCCGGAGCCGATCCTGGAGGCGGCCGCGGACGGCGACGCGGCCTTCCTCACGGCCGGCGACACGATGATATCGACCACGCACACCGACCTCCGGCTCCGCGCCGAGGAGCGCGGCATCGACACGCGGGTGATCCACGGCGTCACCGCCCAGTCGGCGGCGTCGAGCCTGACGGGGCTCCAGAACTACCGGTTCGGGAAGGCGACGACGCTGCCGTTCCCGTACGCGCACGGCGGCGACGACGTGCCCGCGAGCGTGGTCGAAACCATCGAGGCGAACCGCGAGCGCGGGCTCCACACCGTCGTCTACCTCGACATCAAGGTCGGGACCGGCCCGAGCGGCCCCGACCCGGACCACGAGGAGTACATGACCGCCGACGTGGCCGCCGACCTGCTCGCCGAGGGGTGGCGAGACGAGCTCGCCGTCGTCGTCGCCCGCGCGGGCTCGCCCGACGCGGTCGTCGCCGCCGACCGCCTGAGCGCGCTCGCCGACCGCGAGTTCGGCGACCCGCTCCACCTGCTCGTGATCCCTGGCGACCTCCACCACGTCGAAGCGGACGCGCTGGTCGGCCTCGCGGACGCTCCCGAGGCCCTCGTCGAGGAGTGAGCCGGCGGCGGCTCGGGGGGTTCCCCTCCCTCGCCGCTCGCTCGGCCAGCGCCCGTGTCGCCCGACGCGGACCGGTCCCTCCGACCGGATAATTGATTACCGTGCCCAGCGTTACCACGAGTCATGAACGACGTACTCGTCGATCGGCTCATGTCGACCGACCTCACCACGATCGAGCGCGGGGCCGCCGCGGCCGACGCGGCGAAGCGGATGCGCGACACCGGCGTCAGTTCGATCCTCGTCGTCGAGCCCGACGGGCGGCTGGCCGGGCTGATCACCGCGACGGACTTCGTGGGGCTCGTCCGCGACAACGACCCGAAAGACCGGACGCCGGTCGAGGCGTTCATGACGACCGACGTCGTCACGGTGGGCCGCGAGGACACCGTCGCGGAGCTGGCGGCGCCGACCGCGCACGGCTACACCCACCTCCCCGTGACCGACGCGGACGGGAGGCCGATCGGGATGGTCTCGACGACGGACCTCACGGCGCACCTCTCGAAGGCGCGCTGACGCCCCCTCGGAGCGTCGCGTCCCGACGGCCTTCCGACGGTCCCGAGCGGGGTCGCGCCCGCCCCGCGTTGTGCGTTCCGGAAGAGTAATGACACGCGGTACCACACGTCGTGGCATGGATCTCGACGACAGAACCCGCGTCGCGGACGTGATGTCGACGCCCCTGGAGACGATCGGAGCGGACGCCCCGATTCGGGACGCGGCCCGACGGATGCGCGACGGCGGCATCAGCGCGCTCGTCGTGACCACCGGCGGCGGCTGTATCGTCACGCAGAGCGACGTCGTCGGGGCGGTCGCCGACGGGCGCGACCCCGAGGCGACGACGGTCCGCGACGTGATGACCGAGGACGTCGAGACGGTGACGCCCGACCTCATGATGCAGGAGGTGGCCGCGATGATGACGATGTACGGCGTCAAACACCTCCCGGTCGTCGACGACGACTACGTCGGCATGGTCTCGTCGACGGACATCGCCGAACACCTCTCGTAAGGCCCCCCGACCCCGCGCCGGAGCGGGTCCGCCGGCGCGTTTCAGAGCAGCAACAGCGGGACCCCGGCGAGCACGCCCACGGCGATGAGCAGGAGGTTCCAGAGGAACACCGGTCGGACCAGCTCCCGGGCGATGCTCGCCGCGAAGACGGTCTTGATCAGGACGCTGGCGGCGGTGCCGGCGATCACGCCCGCGACCGCCGTCTCGACTCCGATCTGTCCGGTCCCGAGCAGCGAGACCGCCGTGGTCGTCGAGGTCCCCGACGACACCAGGCCGGCGAGGAAAGAGGTCACGATGAAGCCGCTCGCGCCGAACGACTCCTCGGCGACCGCGGAGGCGAGCAGCACGAGCAGGAAGAGCGCGCCGAAGGTGAGCGCGTTCCCGAGGCTGAACGGCGAGGTCAACTCGGCCTCCATCGTCGTCCGCCAGTCGCTCCGCCACACGGCGACGCCGACCCCCGCGACGGTGATCGCGCCGAGCGGGACGCCGACGACGAGCGCCGCCTCGGGGACGAAGACGGCCACCACCGCGGCGTTCCGGAACGCCATCGCCGCGTTCGCGAGGAGGATCGACCCCACCGCGATGTCGCCGAGGTCCGCGCGCCCCTTCGCCCGCTTGGCCATCTCGGCGACGACCGCCGTCGAGTTGACGAGCCCGCCGAAGAAGCCCGTCACCGCGTAGCCGCGGCCCTGATACCGCTTGACGAGGACGTAGTTGACGAACCCGATGGCGCTGACCGCGACCACCAGCGACCAGACCAGCCGCGGCTGGACCGCCCCCCACGGGTCGACCGTCTCAGCGGGGAGGAGCGGGAAGACGACGAACGCGAGGATGGTGAACTCCACGGCGCTGCGCACCTCCTGTCTGGAGAGCCCCCACGCGAACGCGTGGAGCTCCCGTTTCAACACCAGGAGTAGCGACGACAGCACCGCCACCGTCACCGACTCGATGAACAGTCCCGCCGCGACGAGGACGCCGACGCCGTACGCGACGAGCATCGACGCCGACGTGGTCAGCGAGAGGCCGTCCACGTCGGCCTCGACGAAGCTTCGCACCGCCAGCAGCACCGCGCTGGCGACCACCAGCACCCCGCCGACGACGAGGAGCCCCGGCTCGCCGACGAGCGAGAACACCGCCGCCGCGAGGCTGATCAGCGCGAACGTCCGGATCCCCGCCGACTTCTGTGACCACTCCCGCTCTAACCCGAGGAACATGCCGAGCGCGGTCGCCAACACCAGCTTCGCGACGTTCGTCTCCAGGTAGACGAACGGGTCGACGCCGCCGATCACCGCCGCTCACCCCGTCGCGGCCGCGTCCCCCGACGCGGACCGGGGGATTCGCCGCGCGTCGTCGCAGTCATGCTCGCCCGTACCCGTCGCCCACGTCTATAGCTTGCTATATAGCGCTATGTATTCTCCGCAGTTCTCCGGGACGTGACCGCCCCGCCAGGACCGTCGAGAGGCCGTCGGCTACCGGTTCGTCGGCTCGCGCGGGAGGTCGAGCGCCTCCGTCAGGTCGTGTTCCTCGCCGGTGATGAGGTAGAGCACGTCCTCTAAGATGACCGCCAGCTCGGGCAGTTCGCGCACCGCGAGGAAGGTGATCGCGATGAGCGCCACGACCGCCAACAGCTGGCTCATGATCCGGTCGGAGATGAGGAAGGAGACGCGGTACGGGTCGGTCGCGCCGAACATCGTCATCACGAGGTCCGGGTACCAGTGCATGTACTGGTTGCCGGACACGACCGAGATGAACGTCGTCCGGAGGATGTTCAGCCCGTAGATGAGCGGGATCGACACCGCGAGCGCGCGGAGCTTCCTCGTGAGCGGCGCCTCGACGGCGGCCACGAGCCCGCCGAAGATGGCCATGCTCCCGAGCCCCGTACACGCCAGCACGATGTGGATGACGACCGTGTGGCCGTCGTCGAGCGTCCACGAGTACGCCGCGTCGTACCCCTCGTTGCTCGCCACCGCCTCCGGCGCGTAGCCGAGCAGGTCGATGAGCGCTCCCGTCTGGGACGCCACGATCTCGATGAGGACCCGACGGGGCTCCGGGACCGCGACCCCGGCGACGGTGAACGCCGGGATGGTCTCGAACGGCAGGTAGATGAACAACATGAATGCGATGGCCCGGGTGAGAGTGAAAAGCGAGGCCCGCCCGTCGTAGAGGAGGTACCCCGCGTACACGCTGGCGGGGAAGCCGACCAAAGCGAGGATCGACTCGACGTAGCTCTGGTGTTCGAACGCGAAGTACGGCACCGTCGACAGCCAGAAGAGCCCGAACAGCGCCCACGTCGCGGCCGCGAGGACGCGCCCCGCGGCCAGTCCGCGGCTGTCGAGCGCCCACGAGATCGCGAAGAGGATCGCGACGATCCACGCGAACGTGAACGTGTCGGGGATCACGCTCAACACCGCCGGCACGCCGTGGCCGAACATACCCGTCTGGTCCGTCGTCGTCGAATAAAGCCCTTGTCGTTGCGTGCGGGACCGCCGTCAGACCGGCGGACCGATCCGCCTCGCGTCGCTCCGTTTCCGCGCTCGCCCGGGGGGAGCTACCGTTCCTCGCTGTCGAGCACGCGGATCTGGTCGCCGCGGACCGTCACCGGAATCGGCACGGTCGCCTCGTACAGCTCGACGGTCACCTGGTCTTTCCCCTCGTCGATCCGCTGGACGCGCGCCTTCTCGCCCTTGAACGGGCCCGCGATCAGCTCGACGATGTCGCCCTCGCCGATCCCCTCCACGTCCGGGGTCGGCGAGAGGAAGTGCTCGACCTCGGAGAAGGGGCTCTCGGCGGGGCCGTCGCCGCCCTGAATAACGCCGCGAGCGTGCGGGATCTCGTCGAGGATCCGCCCGAAGGCGGTCCCGTCGGTCGCCTCGACCATCACGTAGCTCGTGAGCTGGTCGGGGGCGATGACGGCCTGGATCTCCGGCGCCTCCTTCTCGGCGATCATGTCGGCGACCGTCCGCTCCTGGCTCGCCGTCGTCTTGACCGAGTAGATCGGCATTACGCGCCGACCCCCGGGAGGAGGCTCATGATCGCGAACATCAGGAAGCCGATGAACCCGATGAGCAGGATCCCGGCGCCGGCGATCTTCGACACCTGGAGGAACTCGTCGGTGCTCGGCGTGCTCGCCAGCTTCAGCACCCGAATGTAGCTGTTGAGGTCGTACGGAACGTCCATGTTACCCGAGGATTCGAGACGAGACGGTTTTTACCTTTTGATGCGCCCCCGAAGCGGCGACGGCGCCGTCGCGGCGCGGGGCGACCGACCCGCCCGCTCGGCGTCCGTCACTCCACGTAGTCGATGTCCTCGACGTCGCTCGGCGCGCCGCCCTCCGGCGGCTCGCCGTTGCTGCCGTAGATCTGCGGCGACTCGACGCCGGTGACGACGATCATCGTCCGCATCTCGCCCTCCAGCTCGTCGTCGACCGAGGTCCCCCAGATGATCCGCGCGTCGGGGTCGATCCGGTCGTAGATCTCCTCGACGACGCCCTCGGCCTCCTCGATGGACATGTCGGTGCCGCCGGTGACGTTCACGAGCGCGGAGTTCGCGCCGGAGATGTCCACGTCGAGCAGCGGCGAGCGCAGCGCGGACTTCACCGAGTCCTGCGCCTTCGAGTCGGAGTCGGACTCGCCGAGGCCGATCATCGCGACGCCGCCCTTCTCCATCACGGTGCGGACGTCGGCGAAGTCGAGGTTGACGAGCCCGGGCATCGTGATGAGCTCCGTGATCCCCTTCACCGAGCGCATCAGCACCTCGTCGGACACCTTGAACGCCTGGCGGACGGGGAGCTTCCCGACCGCGTCGAGCAGGCGGTCGTTGGGGACGACGATGACCGTGTCGCTCACGTCGCGGAGCCGTTCGAGGCCGGCCTCGGCGTTCGTCCGTCGGACCTCGCCCTCGGCGGTGAACGGCGTCGTGACGATGGCGATGGTGAGCGCCCCGGACTCGCGGGCCGCCTTCGCGACGACCGGCGCCGAGCCGGTTCCGGTACCGCCGCCGAGCCCGGCGGTGACGAACACCATGTCGGAGCCGTCGATGGCGTCCTGGATCTCCTCTTGGGACTCGATGGCCGCCTCCTCGCCCACCTGCGGGAGGGAGCCGGCGCCGCGGCCCTGCGTCTTCTGCTGGCCCATCAGGATCTTCGTGTCGGCCTCGATGTTGACGAGGTGCTGGACGTCGGTGTTGGCCGCGACCAGCTTCGCGCCGTGGATCCCCTCCTCGGTCATGCGGTTGACCGTGTTGCCGCCGGCGCCCCCGCAGCCGACGACCGTGATGTTCGTCTGGAGGTCCTGGAGGACGTCCTGTAGCTCGTCGTCGGTCATCGTCCCCGTCTGCGGCGGCGCGCCGGCGCTCCCCCCGGCTGCGCTCTCGCCGGCTCCCCCGGCGTCGTCTGCGGGGGCCTCTTCGGCTTCGTCGATGGCGTCCTCAACGATGGAGTCCATTATGTGGTGAGGTTGCGACCCGGACGTATTTATTTTTGCCCGTTCGTCTGACGCGGGTCAGACGCCGAAATCTCCGTCGTTCGCGGCCGACCCGAGCGCGCACGGCCCGGACGGCGGCGACGACGCCCGCGGGACCGCTTATAAATTATTTCAGGGCCGCGCCGTCGATCGGGAAGCGGTCGGTACGCGCGCGCGACACCGCCTCCGGCGTCACGGTCTCGCCGTCGACCTCGACCGGCTCCCTGTCGGCCAACCGACCGAACGCGGGCCCTTCCGGGACGCCTCGCTCGGCCGCCAGCGACGGGTCGAACGCCGTCTCCCGGGCGACCACCGCGCCCTCCTCCGGCGACACCTCGACCGCGTCGTACCCCGTTTCCAGCACACCGACCAACCCCTCAATCAGGTCCGCGTACCCCGGCGCCTCCGGGGCCGTCGCGAACGCGACGCGCCCGGCCGCCCGCGTGCCGCCCTGTTCCGTGTCGAACGCGACGGCGACGCGCTCGACCGCCGCGCGCGCCGCGTCCGCGTCGAGCCCTTGGGCCCGCGCGAGCAGGTCCGCCGGGAGGTCCCGGACGCGGACCGCGTCGCTATCGCCGTCGACCGCCCCCGCGTCGTTGTCGACCGCATCGTCGTCGACCGCGACCGCGCCGAACCGCAGGCCGTCGTCGACGGGACCGATCTCGGCCTCCAGCCGTTCGACGAGCGCGAGCGGCGCGTCGCCGACCTCGCGGACCCACGTCTCGCTCACCACCCCGTACCCGAGGTCCTCGACCACCGCCGCGAGGTCGGGGCGGTCGCCGTCGATCACGGCCCGCTCGGCGCGGCTCCGCTCGAACGCGGCCTCGATCACCCGGCGGTTTGCGTCGGGCGCGCCGAGCTCCCCGAGCGCCCAGTCGGCGCCGACGTGGCCCACGGCCCACTCGGTCTCGCGAACGATCCGGGTGAACCGCGGCGCGTAGTGCCCCCCGCCGAAGCCGACGACGTGGCGGGGCCGGCTCTCGGCGTCGGCCGCGTCGGCCGCCGCGGCGTCGTCGTCCGCCGTCAGGTCCGCGCCGGTCCCCCGCAGGTCGAGGACCGCCCGCGCGACCGCCCGGGCCGCGTCCGGGTCCTCCCACTGCGGCTCGTCGGACCCCAGTTCGACGAACAGCGACGGGACGGCGACGTCGGTCGGGCCATGGTGGGTACACTCGATGCCGACCTCGTACCCGTCGGGCGCGTGCCGCGCGAGCGCCTCCACGACGCGCTTCTCGGCGCCCGGCGCGGCCCGCGCCAGCGACTCAGGCTCGCCGCCGTACTCGGCGCCGCCGAAGTTCCCGGTGACGTGCGCGGTGAGGAGCCGCCCGGTCTCGCCGGAGTGCCTGGAGACGAACGCGAGGAACGCGGGGTCGCAGTCGAAGGCCGCGGTCGGGTCGGACAGCCGGATGTGGAGGTCGTCGAACTCGCGGAGCTCGAACCCCTCCGTCCGGTAGTAGGTCCCGCCGCCGTCGGCGTCGGGGCGCGAGCCGTCCTCCCGCGCCGTCCAGTCGCCGACCTCCAGCAGCCGCTCCCCGATGTGCGCCGAGGCGCCGTCGGCCCGGCTGACGACGATCGCTATCACGGAACCCGCTCCGGCGCCCGCGACCGAATACCCGTCGGTTCCGCTCCCGGATCTCGCCCCGTCGCGGCCGCCCTCCGCCGCGGCCGCCCCGGTCGGAACCGGGCACGCCGCGCTACGGGAGCAACAGGTACACGAAGACCCCGTACCCGACGGTGAGCACGGCGCCGTCGAGCCGGGTGATCCGGTCGCGGTACGCCATGATCGCGACGATTCCGGCCGTGAACGCGAGCAGCGCGGGGAACTCGAAGCCGCGGACGCCCGGGGCGACGCCGATGGGCGTCACCACCGCGACGATCCCGATGACCGCGAGGATGTTGTAGATGTTCGACCCGACGACGTTGCCGACGCTGAACTCCGCCTGGCCGCGCACCGCGGCCACGACGCTGGCGGCCAGCTCCGGCAGCGACGTGCCCAGCGCCAGCACCGTGAGCCCGATGAAGATGTCGGAGAAGCCGGCGGCCGCCAGCAGCGACTCGCTGCCGTCGATCAGCCACCGGGAGCCGAGGACGAGCGCGGCGATCCCCCCGACGACCGCCGCGGCGTCGCGCACCTTCGCGTCCGGCATGTCGTCGCGCTCGCTGTCGGAGATCGCCGACTGGTTCGCCTGAACGCGCCGCAGGACCGCGGCCGTGAACGCGGCGAGCGCCGCGAGGAGCACCGAGCCGTCGAACAGGCCGATCCGCCCGTCCCAGCCGAGCGCGACGAGCAGCAGCGCGGCCAGCACCATGAACGGAACGTCTCGGCGGAACACGGTGTCGGAGACGTCGAGCGGGCGGATGAGCGCGGAGACGCCCAACACGAGCCCGATGTTCGCGATGTTCGAGCCGACGATGGCGCCGAGCCCGATGTCGGTCGACACCGTGACGGCGCCCAGCAGCGAGACGAACAGCTCCGGGGCGGTCGTCGCGAACGCCACGACCGTGACGCCGACGGTCGACGCCTTCAGCCCCACGGCGAGCGCGAGGTCCCGCGCGCCGGTGACGAGCAGTTCGGCGCCGGCGTACAGGAGGGCGACGCCGCCGACGATCAACAGCAGTTCGAGGAGTGGCGACCCGGGCAGCACGGCTCCCGGTTCGCAACGGCGTTTCAAAAGGGTCGTGATCCCCGGTCGCTCGGGGCGTCGCCACCGGTCGATCGCCGCTCGCCGCCGCCCCCGCGTCAGGCGTGGCCCGCCCGGAACTCCCCGTGTTTCACGCCGATGGCGAACGCGAGCCCCCCGAAGACGAGCATCGAGGGCACGACCATCATCAGCGTCGTCTGAAGGGGCATCATCCCCGCGCCGATGAGGCCGCCGGCGCCGACCGCGACGATCAGTACGAGGATCGCTGCCGCGCGTGGAAGGTCGAACTCCATGGGATCGGTACGTGGCGAGCGATCCTAAACGTTCTGTCTCCGACGCCCGCGTCCCGGCGCATCACGCCTCGATGATCTCGTCGTCCTCGTCGTCGGGGATCCGGATCTCCCCGTCGAGCGCGACCGTGGCTCGCCCGCCGACGCGGACGCCGTCCGCCTCGACGCGGACGCGGACCCGTCCGGGTCGGTCGAGGAAGTGCCCCTGTTCGAACCGGAGCTCGTCGGGCTCGTCCCCGTCGAAGGCGTCGACGCGGCGGAGGTACCCCCCGACCGCGCCGCTCGCGGTCCCCGTGACCGGGTCCTCCGCGATGCCGAGCGACGGGACGAACGCCCGGCCGTGGAGCGTCGAGTCGGCGTCGAGCGCGTCGAAGGTGAACGCGTACACGCCCGCGACGTCGAACTCCTCGGAGAGCGCCTCGACCGCGTCGTCGTCCGGGTCCGCCTCGCCCAGCCGCTCCAAGAAGTTCACCGGGACGACGAGGAACGGTAGGCCGGTCGACGCGACCGCGACGGGGAGGTCCGCGCCCACGTCGCGCAGCGCCGCGGGGTCGACGCCGAGCGCGGCCGCCACCCGGTCGAGGTCGACGTCGACGACCTCGACGCTCGGCGCCTGCTGTCGCATCCAGACGGTGCCGTCGTCGTCGACCGAGACGGTGAGGTCGCCGACGTTCGTACGGAGCGTGCGCTCGCCGCCGTCGATCGCCCCCTCGGCGAACAGGGCGCCGTAGGTCGCTATCGTGGCGTGGCCGCAGAGGTCGACCTCCGTGGTCGGCGAGAAGTAGCGGAGCCGGTCGTCGGCCGCGCCGTCGCCGTCGGTCAGGAACGCGGTCTCCGAGGCGCCGAGCTCGGCGGCGACCGCGGCCTGCTGGTCGTCGCTCAGCCCCTCGGCGTCGGGGACGACGCCGGCGGCGTTCCCGGCCAGCGGCTCCGCGGCGAACGCGTCGACGAGCATCGCGCGTCTGTGTTCCATGTCGGCCCCTCAGCGAGTCACGGACAAAAACCCTCCCGAGCCGGTCGGCGGTCCGGGCCTCGCGAACAGACGAGCCGCCCCTCGGGCGTCGCCGATCCCCGCCTCTCGCGGGCGGCGACCCGGCGTTTCGCGGCGCGTCCGATGTCAATCCTTTTGCCCTCGACCGCGGATGGGTGTGTATGGGCCTCTTCGACCGGCTGCGAGGGAGCGACACGCCGCGGGTGGCGTTCATCGGGATCGACGGCCTCTCGTACCGGCTCGTCGCCGACAACCCGGAGACGTTCCCGGCGCTGTCGGCGATCGCGGACGAGGGCGGTGGGGGACGGATCGACAGCATCGTGCCGGCGGAGTCGAGCGCGTGCTGGCCGAGCCTGACGACGGGGAAAAACCCCGGCGAGACGGGCGTGTACGGATTCCAGGACCGCGAGGTCGGATCCTACGACACCTACGTGCCGATGGGGCGCGACGTCCAGGCGCCCCGGGTGTGGGACCGCGCGACCGAGGCGGGGCTCGACGCAACCGTGATGAACGTCCCCGTCACGTTCCCGCCGCAGCGGACCGTCCAGCGGATGGTCTCCGGCTACCTCTCGCCCGACCTCGACGCGGCGGCCACCCCCGAGGAGCTCCGCGAGTACCTGACCGGCAGCGACTACCGGCTGTCGGTCAACGCGAAGCTCGGCCACAAGCCGGACAAGACGGCGTTCCTAGAGCACGCCCGGGAGACCCTCGACGCGCGCGCCGCGGCCTTCGAGCGCTACGTCGAGCGGGACGACTGGGACCTCTTCGTCGGCGTCTTCACCGCCCCCGACCGCGTCAACCACTTCCTCTGGGGCGACTACGAGGACGGCGGGACGTACCGCGAGGAGCTGCTCGCCTTCCACGCCGCGCTCGACGAGCACGTCGGGTCGATCCGCGAGGCGCTCCCGGACGACGTCACCCTCGTCGTCGGCTCCACGCACGGGTTCCGCCGCCTCCGGTACGACGTGTACTGTAACGAGTGGCTCGAACGCGAGGGGTGGCTCTCGTACGCGGACGACGACCACGACGCGCTCGCCGACGTCACCGATGACACCCGCGCGTACTCGCTCGTCCCCGGCCGCTTCTACCTCAACGTGGAGGGCCGCGAGCCGAACGGCGTCGTCCCCGAGTCCGAGTACGAGGAGACGCGCGCCGAGCTGCGCGAGGCGCTGGAGTCGTGGACCGGCCCCGACGGCGACCCCGTCGCCGACCGCGTCGTCGACCGCGAGACCGTGTTCCGCGGCGATCATGCCGCCATCGCGCCCGACCTCGTCGTCCTCCCGAACGACGGCTTCGACCTCAAGTCCGGGTTCCGCCCGCACGACGGGGTGTTCGACCCCGACGGCCCCCGGACCGGGATGCACGCCTTCGACGACGCCGCGCTGTTCGTCGACCACCCGGACGCGACGGTCGAGGACGCGGACCTCCTCGACGTCGCCCCGACCCTCCTCCGACTCCTCGACATCGAGTACGGCCGCACCGACTTCGACGGCGCCAGCCTCGTCTGAGCCGTCGGCGCCCCGGCTCCCGCGTCGCCCCCACCGTTCCGCTCCCGCCGTCCGGCGACCGAATTGAAGTGAGTCCGCCCCCACCGACCGGTATGGAGCGCACCCCCGACGGGACCCCCGTCGGCGTCGACGACCCCTACGCGGTCGCCGGCGTCTGCGACCACCTCACCGACGACGGTCGGTGTCGCTTCGCGCTGACGCGGTCCGGAGACGACCCCGAGTTCGCGGCGGCCCGCCGCGCCGACGGCTACGACTGCCACGTCGGCGCCGACGGCGAGTGGCGCGCGTGCCCGCACTACCGGTCGACGACCGACGCGAAGACCTGCGCCCGGTGCGGGCTGGCGGACGTCCGTCTGGCCCACGACGACTCCCGGCCGCTCGTCGAGGAACACCACCTCTCGTACGGCGGCGACGGCTCCCACGAGATCACGGTCGGCCTGTGTCGCTGGTGCCACGCCAAGGTCCACAACTCGATCGCTCGGATCGACGACGACGCGAGCCCGGACCCCGAGGCGATCGCCGAGCGCGAGCGACGGCGGGAGACCGAGCGCTCGGCGTCGGCGTTCGAAGCGGCCAGCGAGGGATACGATCCCGAGGAGTGAGCGACCGTCGCCCGATCCGATTCAGCCGACTGACGACCGATCCGATTCAGGCGACCCCCGACCCGATCAGGCGTCGTCGGCCGGCCGGATCAGGTTCGCCAGCGCGACGAGCAGACCGAGGAACCACCCGAGCGGCACCGAGATCCCGATCCACATCAGCACGTAGCCCAGCCCGGGGAGCCCCCACTGCTCGCCGAACGTCTCCAGGTCGAACGCGCCCCGGAGCATCTCGTTTATGCCCCCCACCGAGAGGAACGTGTCGAGGATCCACCGCGCGAGGTCGTAGCTCGGCGGTAAGATCAGTTCCTCCAGCGTCGGCGTGACGAGGGCGGCGACGACGGGCGGCAGGAACAGCGCCGTCATGGCGAACGGGTACGCGAGCAGGACGCTGACGAACCGCCCGCCCAGCTTCGAGAAGCCGGCGGCGAGCGCGGCCGAGACGACCGCCACCGCGCTCGCGGCGCCGACCGCGATCACCGCGTCGAACGGGAGCTGGAGGTGGGTGATGACGGTCAGCGTCCCCCAGACGACGGCCGCGACGAGCACCGCGCCGGCGACGCCGATGCGGGTGACCGCCGAGTCGAGCTTCGCCGCGTAGTAGCGCGTGGCGAACCCGACGAGCAACAGCGGGTACGCGACCGCGACGAGCGGCGCGCCGAGCACCGCCCAGAGGTAGTAGCCGACCGACTGAACCGTCGTCTCGGGCTTCCACTTCCCCAGGACGGCGCTCGGGTCGAGCTGTCGGGGGAAGACCACCTCCATCCACGTCTCGTGGAGGCGAACAACGTCTAAGAAGAGCGCTTCCACCAGCCCGGTTTGTCCTCGGCGTTCCATTTGCCTCACGTCGCGCACGCCCCGACGTGAACTTTGTGCCTTCGGCCCCGGCGTTCTCGCGACCGATACCCTCGGCGATAGTCTTAAAGAACTGTGTGGACCTACGCGATCACATGAAACGACGTGGACTGCTCGCGGCGATGGCCGCCTCGGCGTCGGTCGCGGTCGCGGGGTGCGCCGGCGAGGACGGCAGCTACGAGTTCGACGCGGAACCGGCGCGCGTCCCGGAGAGCGCGTACAGCGACTCCGGATACGACGGTCAGGAGCCGGAGTCGTTCAGCATCGACCGCGAGTTCAACGCCACGGGCGTGAACGCGCGGGTGACGGCGACGACGTGGGTCGCCCGGTACGTCAACCCGACGACCCAGTCGGCGCTGTTCGTGGCGAGCACCCCGAACGCGTCGGTCGCCGGCCAGTCGGTCAATCCGCTCGTCCGGGTGGAGGGCGCCGAGCTCATCCGCCGGCTCCTCAACCAGGTCAACCAGCAGGATATCGGCGGCGGCAACGCCGACATCCAGACGGACGACATCGAGGCGCGCGGCGAGGAGACGCGGACGATCCTCGGTCAGGAGGCGACCATCTCCGTCTTCGAAACGACGGTCAGCGCGGATGTCGAGGGCTCGAACGGGCAGAGCGGGTCGGTCGAGGACATCCCCGTTCTCCTCTACCTCACGACGATCCAACACCAGGCGGCCGACGCGGACAGCGAGGACGTGATCGCGCTGGTGGGGCTCCACCCGGTCGAGGTCGAGCAGTCCGAACAGCTGCTCGCGATGATGGAAGCGGTCGAGCACTGACCCGCTTCGGCGACCGTCCAGTCCTCTCTTTCCGTTCTGTCCGGTCCCGGACTTATCGGCGGTGAATTTCTACGAAAGCAACCCACATGTGACGCCGCTGTCTTGCGATTATTTCTCTGAGCGGAAGCTTTCCCGTTCGTAAGCCACTTATAAGCGATCGATCCGAGTGAGAGATCCCGCGGTGCGACAAGAGCCGCTTCGCGGAGGCGGGCCGACCACTGACGCCGCGCTGCCCCGGGAGCGATCGCTCTGGCATCCGTGGTTCGTTGGCTATGATCCGGACGCGATCGCTTCGATGGCTGTGGGCCGGTATTGTCGTTTGCTTCGTGATCGGTTCTGCTATCGTACTACTGGGAACAAGCATTGTTGATGCTCAAGCAAATAATTATAAACCCACTCTGAACAGCACTGGTGACGCGGAATCTATCCGAATAGGTCATTCTGGACAAAAAATAAATAACATTGAAATTCTGGTTTCGAATACATCAGACTCTCCCGGAAAAATCAGACTGTATGTGGATTTAGCTAGCATTGAGTCAAATGGAGTAAACACTTCTTCGGTCTCAATGTCAATCAACGGTATCCAGAACGGATCTGTAATTAACACCTCACAATTAGATACTGAAGATACGACTCTCCTAGCTGCTACGATACAGCCGAATAGATCTAGTCGCTCAATACATATTGACTCTGTCCAAATATCTGGAATTAACACCGATGAGGCACAACTTTCGAGAAACATAAAATATCCAATTGTAGTCACTAACAAGACTGATTTCTCACCTACCAGCCTTACTGAACGAAAGAGTACAAGTTCATTTCAAATAATAGATGGTAATATCCGAATTCACAACCAAGCGACCGGGTCAACACAACTTCATCGGGACTCCCGGACGACTGTCGGCGTAACTGTTGACAATCTCAGCGGGAATACAAATTCAACCCTATTTATCACAAAAAAGGAACATAACGAGATAATAGGTGTTAGAAATATTAGCAAAGAGACTCTTATGAGAGAAGATTCTATTTCTGTTGATCTGTCCAACCCTGGCGGAGATGTCACTGGATATCTCATAGCTAACTCTACGGTTGATACTTCAGATTTTGACATTGGAGATTATTTACCCACTAATGTAACCGGCTTAGCTCTTTCATCCGCTAGTGGTCGAGTAGTTAATGCCTATATTAAATTCGATAATTCATCACATGATAAACCACAAACAGATACCATCGTTATCTCCAGAGCTAAAGTCTCAGATACAATCAACGATGAGACTCCATACCTAATTTCACTACACCCTGTCAATTCAACAGGTCACATCCTACATGACCAAGTTATTGCTCGCTCGAGAGTTCTAACGGGATGGAGTGAGGATATTCCTCTCCATTTCAATACTACAACTCCTCAAAGTGGAATTTTCCGTAGCAACCGCTATGCTGCGTCCATTCAGTTGGCACTAGGACATAGTGCTGGTAACTGGGTATCTGTAGAAAAGGCGGAGCCTCTTCGGAACTCCGACCTTAGTCAACAGTTTGTCTCTGATGGCGTCGCCGATGGTGGAGTAATTGTCATCGAGTCTGTTCAAACAACTGGGTCAAGTACAGATACTGTCCAAATCAGCCGCAATCAGTCAATAAACACGCCCGTATACTCCGGACAAACAGTTCTGTTTAATTCCACATTAAATCCGAGATCTGTTGAGCTTCATAAAGTAGGGAAGGACGGAAACTCTCGGATTGTATCCATAGGAACACAGTTGAACAATTCCCAACAAGTCGGATATAATACTTCAACGCTCTCTACTGGTACATACTACATCCACTCAGATAGAGTGGATTCAGAGAAGTTTGAGATTATTGGAGAGGACAGAAAACGAGTTACTCTGAAGAATATTACTGAAAGGTCGAACTACGGAAGTCCAATGCGGATCTCTATGTCTCACAGTGTGCCAAGATTAAATATAACATTTTCTAGTACGAATAGTAACTCTTCTACAACACTCAACCTGACAACCAACGAGACAGGCCCGACACCCGTCACGATTAACACGTACGCGTCGCCGGAATCTTCGTCGAACTTCGTCACGACAGGCACCGGTATCTCCGTCGAGTCGATCAACGGGGACTCCGGGTCGCTCACTCCCGGGACGTACGACCTCACACTCCGGTCGGAACACGGCACCGAGGTCGCCAACGACACCGCCACAGTCACCGTGGAACCCCGATCGACGAACAACCTGACGGCGTACACGACGCAGGCGGTCGACCGCGGCGACTTCGAGAACGCGACCGCGGTCCGGGAGGCGATCGCCGACGGAACGCTCACCGAAGCGACGGCCGCGACCGCGAACGACACCGTCGTGTACGCGGTGAACGCGACGGGACTGACGGGCCTCGCGGCGACCGCGAACGGACCGCTGGAGCGTGGCGGGGATCTCGACCGACTCGACGGCCTCGAATTCGGAGTCCAACCGACGGCTACGGACGCAAGTAACGGGTCCGACGGGAACGAGCTCGGTCGTACGCCGAACGAGTCCGCAGTCCACCTCGACCGGAACGGTCTGTTTCTCGTCGTCGCCGGCGACCGCGCGTTCGGAACCGAGACGACCCCCGACCCCGGCGAAACGTTCGAGGCCGCCTTTCGCGTGGACGACGATCGGCTCCGCCGGACCGCGGCGGACGACAGGCACCGCGTGACGACCGGGCTGACCTACGCCGCAGATCCGAGCGAGGTGGACGCTGGCGTCGACTCGACCGCCGACTCCACCGAGACGACCGCGTCGGTCGCGACGGAGCCGTCGGGTCAGTCCGGTTCGGCGACCGGTTCAGACACGGGCGGCGGCTCGGCCGGTGGAAGTTCGGCTGGTGGGGGTTCGAGCGCTGGTGCTTCGGCCGCCGGCGGTTCGATTACTGGCGGGTCCCCGGGCACTGGTTCGACTGGCAGTCCGAGCGGGCCCGGCGGCGCCGTCGGCTCCGACGACGCTACCGGCACCGATATCGGTGGTAGCGGCGGGACTGACGGACCGACCGGCTCGGATCTCGGCCGGTCGACAGGGCCGCCGGGCGTTGATGTCTCGATCGCCCCCGGAACGTCCGAGATCCCGCCGGCCGCGGGACCGGCGGAGTTCTTCGGCACTGGCGGGCTCGAACCCGGCCCAGGCGGTTCCGCGGCGAACTCTCGCCCCGAGAACGGACGGTCGAGCGACGGCGAGAACGATGAGAGCGGCGGCGCGACATCGATCGCCCCCGGCAACTCGGGCGAGTCTCCGGAATCGTCTGCGGCGGGCGAGCAGTCCACGGACGAGACCGCCGCGAGCGATCTGGGCTACGACGACGCGCCGATCCGATCGACCGCGTACGACCTCCCCGGGTTCGGCCCGGTCGCGTCGCTCGCGGCGGTGGCGGGGGCCTCGCTGCTCGCTCGTCGCCGCGAGGGCGGGGCGTGAGCGCGGGCGTGACCGTCGTTCGGGCGCTCCGTCGGATCGCGCCCCGATCCAGTTCGGCGGTCGCCGGCCGTCGGTACGTTTTTGCTCGCTGACGCCTTTCGCTCGGTCATGGGCGTGACCATCACACCGCCGAAGGAGCGCGCGTGCGAACTCTGCGGGCGCGAGGAGCGATGGGACGACGAGGTGGAGGGGTGGCGGATCGCGGACGACCCGGGCAACGTCTACTGTATCCACGAGTGGGACATCAACGGCTCGTTCGTCCCGCTTCGAGAGTAATTTCGGGCTGGACGTTTCACCACTCTACTCGGGTCGAGTGAAACGTTTGCGGTGTGTTATGGGATATCCCGTCAATTATCGGGCTGAAAACCCGATAGTTCTGTCTGGTTCTGGTGGTGTGTCATCTGTTCACCACCCGTGATGAATAATTACCTTATATTCCCTAATGTGTGTACGATGGATCCTACCCCTATCAGGGTCATACCTTTAACTGTTCATCCGTAGGGAGGTGTATGACCAAGTCACGTAGTACCACCCGGGGCGTACGCGACTCGGAGTCCTCGGGTCAGGAGGGGGGGCTCGCGGCACCGACGGACGACCGGTCGAACTGCGGCATCGGCGGTGTCGTCGACCTCGACGGCGCGCCGTCGCACGACACCGTCGCGGACGCGGTCGAACTGCTCGAAAACCTCGAACACCGCGGGACGACCGGCGCCGAGGAGAACACCGGCGACGGCGCGGGGATCATGGTCGCGCGACCGGACGAGTTCTTCCGCGAGGTCGTCGACGCCGACCTCCCGGAGGAGTACGCGGTCGGCTCCGTGTTCATGCCGCCGGAACCGGGGGTCCAGGCGGAGATCCACGACGTCATCGCCGAGGTGTGCGCCGTCTACGGGCTGGAGGTGCTCGCGTGGCGCTCCGTGCCCACCGACAACGCCGACCTCGGCGCCACCGCGCTCGACTCCGAGCCCGAGGTGTCGCAGGTGTTCGTCGCGCCCGTCGAGGGCGCGGGGCTCGCCCAGCGGTTCACCAGCGAGGGGAACCGCCCCGACGACGCCGACCCGGACCTGCTCGGGTTCGACCGCGCGCTGTACGCGGCCCGCCGCGAGATCGAGAACGCGGTCTCGGAGGTCGACGGGGCGGGGCGCTTCTACGTCTGCTCGCTCGACCGCCAGCGCGTCGTCTACAAGGGCCTCCTCAAGGGCTCGCAGCTCGCGGACTACTACCCGGACCTGACCGACGAGCGCTTCGCGAGCCACGTCGCCTTAGTCCACGCGCGGTTCTCGACGAACACGCTCGGCGCGTGGCACCTCGCGCACCCGTACCGCAACATCGTCCACAACGGCGAGTTCAACACGATCCGGGGCAACGTCAACTGGATGCGGGCCCGGGAGAACGACCTCGAACACCCGGCGTTCGGGGCCGAACTCGACACGATCAAGCCGGTGATCGACGACCCGAACCAGTCGGACACCGCCAGCGTCGACAACGCGCTCGAACTGCTCCTCCACACCGACCGCGACCTCCCGCACGCGCTCCGGATGCTGATCCCGGAGGCGTTCCGCGGCGACGACCTGATGGACGACGCCCGCGCGGACTTCTACGACTACCACGCCTCGCTCGTCGAGCCGTGGGACGGCCCCGCCCTCGTCATCGGCTTCGACGGCGAGCGCGTCGCCGGCGTCTTGGACCGCAACGGGCTCCGCCCGTGCCGCTACGAGGTGACGACGGACGACCGCCTCGTCGTCGGCAGCGAGGTCGGCGCGCTCCCGACCGAGCCCGCGGACGTGCGCCGTCGGGGCCGCCTCCAGCCCGGTGAAATCTTCGTCGCCGACCCCGAGGCGGGCCGGATCGTCCCCGACGACGAGGTGTTCGAGGAGCTCACCGACGAGAAGTACGGCGAGTGGGTCGAGGACGGCCAGGTCGACCTCGACGCGCTCACCGAGGAGGACGACATCGCGGCCGGGATCGACGCCGACGCGTTCGACGGGGCGGACGGCGGGGACGCGGAACCGACCGTCCGCGCCCATCAGGCCGCGTTCGGCTACACGACCGACTCGCTGAACCACCTCGTCGAGCCGATGGCGAAGGACGGGAAGGACCCGGTCGGCTCCATGGGCGACGACACGCCGCTCTCGGTGCTGGCCGACGTGGACCGCCCGCTGTTCACCTACTTCAAGCAGCTGTTCGCGCAGGTGTCGAACCCGCCGATCGACTACATCCGCGAGGAGCTCGTCACCTCGCTCGAGACGCGCATCGGCAACCAGCGCAACCTCCTCGACGAGACGCCGGAGCACGCCGAGCAGATCGTCGCCGACTCCCCGGTCCTGACGGACGCCGAGACGACCGCCCTCCGGGACCTGCCCGGGCCGGGCGAGCGGAGCCCGGGCGACGCCGACGGGGCCGCCGACCGCCCTGACTTCACCTCCGTCGTCGTCGACGTCACCTACGACCGCGACGGGTCGCTCGTCGACGCCGTCAACCGGGTCCGCGAGGACGCCGCGGCCGCCATCGAGGACGGCGCCGACGTGGTCGTCCTCTCGGACCGCGCGGTGGGCCCGGACCGCCTGGCGGTGCCGAGCCTGCTCGCGACCGGCGCGGTCCACCACCACCTCGTCCGCAAGGGGCTCCGCAACCGCGCGGGCGTGGTCGTTGAGTCCGCCGAGCCCCACGAGGTCCACCACCTCGCGACGCTCGTCGGCTACGGCGCCGACGCCGTCGACCCGTACCTCGCGTACGCCTCCATCGCCGATGTGGTCGCCGGGCCGGACGGCGCCGACGAAGATGAGGCGCTCGCGGCGTACCGCCACGCGCTGGAGGACGGCCTCCTCAAGACGATGGCGAAGATGGGCATCTCGACGATGGAGTCGTACCAGGGCGCCCAGATCTTCGAGGCGGTCGGGCTCGACTCCGAGTTCGTCGCCGAGTACTTCGAGGGGACCGAGATCCGCACCGAGGGGATCGGGATCGAGCAGATCGAAGACGACCTGCGCACGCGCCACGCGATGGCGTTCGGCGCCGACCCCGAACTGGAGACGATCGGCGAGTACGAGCACCGCTCGTCCGGCGTGAAACACGGCTGGAACCCCCAGACGGTCGGCACCCTCCAGCAGGCCGTCCGCGGCGGCGACTACGAGCAGTACCAAGAGTTCGCGGAGCTGGTGAACGACCAGACCGAGGAGCTCCAGTCGCTTCGCGGGCTCTTGGAGTTCGACTCCGACCGCGACCCGGTCCCGGTCGAGGAGGTCGAGCCCGTCGAGTCGATCGTCGAGCGCTTCTCGACGGCCGCGATGAGCCTCGGGAGCATCTCGCCGGAGGCCCACGAGAACAACGCCATCGCGATGAACCGGCTGGGCGCGAAGTCGAACACCGGCGAGGGCGGCGAGCCGCCCGAGCGGTTCGACACCGAGAAGGAGTGTACCGTCAAGCAGGTCGCCTCCGGCCGCTTCGGCGTCACCTCCGAGTACCTCGCGAGCGCCGAGGAGCTCCAGATCAAGATGGCGCAGGGCTCGAAGCCCGGCGAGGGCGGCCACCTCCCGGGCAAGAAGGTCAACGAGATGATCGCGCACGTCCGGTGTTCCACGCCCGGCGTCGGGCTCATCTCGCCGCCGCCCCAGCACGACATCTACTCGATCGAGGACCTCAAGCAGCTCATCTTCGACCTGAAGGCCGCGAGCCCCGAGGCCGACGTGAACGTGAAGCTGGTCTCGGAGGCCGGCATCGGCACCATCGCCGCCGGGGTCGCGAAGGCGAACGCCGACGTGGTCCACGTCTCCGGTCACGACGGCGGCACCGGCGCCTCGCCGAAGACCTCGATCAAGAACGCCGGTCTGCCGTGGGAGCTCGGGCTCGCGGAGGCGAACCAGATGCTCCGCGCCACCGGGCTGCGCGACCGCATTCGCGTCTCCGCGGACGGCGGGCTGCGGACCGGTCGCGACGTCGCGGTCGCGGCCGCCCTCGGCGCCGAGGAGTACGTCTTCGGCACCGCGTCGCTCGTCACCGCGGGCTGCGTGATGGCCCGGCAGTGCCACGAGAACACCTGCCCGGTCGGGGTCGCCACCCAGCGGGAGGACCTCCGCCAGCGGTTCCCCGGCCAGCCGGACCACGTCATCAACTACATGACGTTCATCGCGCAGGAGCTGCGCGAGATCATGGCCGAGCAGGGGTACACGGAGCTTGAGGAGTTCATCGGCCGCCCTGAGCTGCTCGCACAGCGCGACACCGACCACGAGAAGGCGAAGCACCTCGACCTCTCGGCGGTCATCGCCGAGCCCGCGGGCGAGTCCCGCACCAAGGTCCGCGAACAGGCCCACGGCGGCATCGACGACCTGCTCGACTGGGACCTCATCGAGGAGGCCGCGCCCGCCATCGAGGACGGCGCGCCGGTCGCGCTCACCCGCGACGTGCGCAACGTCGACCGCGCGGTCGGCGCCACGCTCTCGAACCGCGTCGTCTCCGAGCACGGCGGCGAGGGGCTCCCGGACGACACCATCTCCTGCCGGTTCGACGGCGAGGCCGGACAGAGCTTCGGCGCGTTCCTCGCGCCGGGGATCACGATGGAGCTGTCGGGCGCCGCCAACGACTACGTCGGCAAGGGGCTCTCCGGCGGGCGGCTCGTGATCGACACGCCCGCAGAGGCGGCGTACGACCCGACCGAGAACGTCGTCGCCGGCAACGTCTGTCTGTACGGCGCCACCGAGGGCGAGATGTACGTCAACGGCGTCGCCGGCGAGCGGTTCGGCGTCCGCAACTCGGGCGTGAAAGCGGTCGTCGAGGGCGTCGGCGACCACGGCTGCGAGTACATGACCGGCGGCGTCGTCGCCGTCCTCGGCGACACGGGCCGCAACTTCGCGGCCGGGATGTCCGGCGGCATCGCCTACGTGTACGACCCCGACGACCGCCTCGACGACCGCGTCAACCGCGGGATGGTGTCGGTCTCCGAGACGCTGGAGGGATCGGACGAGCGGATGCTCCGCCGGCTCGTCGAGAACCACCGCGCGTACACCGACAGCGAGCGCGCGGCCGACCTCCTCGACGACTGGGAGGCCGCGCTCGACGACTTCGTCCGCGTCTTCCCCGACGCGTACGCGGAGGTCATCGCGGAGGGCACGGGCGCCGACGTGCGCGACGAGCCGCCCGCGCCCGCCGCTGCGGTGCCGGACGCCGACGCCGACGCGACCGGTCAGGTGTCGAGCGACGACTGAGCCGCGAAACGAGCGCCGCCCGCTACTCTAAGGTCTCCGAGTCGACCTCGCTCTCGGTCGCCCGCTCGACCGCGCGGTCGACGTGGCGCTCGCGGGCGCGCTCGACGAACTCCTCCGGAAGCTCGTCTATCTCGCCGGCCTGGACGCCCCAGAGCTTCGCGTAGAGCCCGTCCGCGGCGAGCAGTTCGTCGTGGGTGCCGCGCTCGACGACCTCGCCGTCCTCCAACACTAAGGCGGTGTCGGCGTCGGTGACCGTCGAGAGGCGGTGCGCGATGACGAAGGTGGTGCGGTCGGCGGCGAGGCGGTCGAGCGAGCGCTGGATCAGCATCTCGGTCTCGGTGTCGACGGCCGAGGTCGCCTCGTCGAGGATGAGTATCGCGGGGTCCTGGAGGACGACCCGGGCGATGGCGAGGCGCTGGCGCTGTCCCCCCGAGAGCTTCACGCCGCGCTCGCCGATCCGCGTCTCGTAGCCGTTCGGCAGCGACGAGATGAACTCGTGGGCCTCCGCGGCCTTCGCGGCCTCGACCACGCGCTCGCGGACCTCGTCCTCGTCGAGGCCCTCGGCGCCCGCCTCATCGATCCGCGTGAACCGCCCGTAGCGGATGTTCTCGGCGATGGTGCCGTCGAACAGCGTGGTGTCCTGCGCGACGTAGCCGACCGACGAGCGGAGGCTCTCGACGGTCACGTCGCGCACGTCGTGGCCGTCGACGCGGATGGCTCCGTCGGTCACGTCGTACAGCCGGAGGAGGAGCTTGAGCAGCGTCGACTTCCCGGCGCCGGTCGGGCCGACGAGGGCGACGGTGTCGCCCGGCTCGGCGGCGAACGAGACGCCGCGGAGGACCTCCTCCTCGGCGTCCTCGGGGTCGACGAGGGCGTTCTCGGGGTACGCGAAGGAGACGTCGCCGTACTCGACCGCGCCCGCGACGCCACCGTGGTCGGGGTCGCCGGCCGGCGTCACGCCGCCATCGTTTCGAGCCCCGTCGTCGCTCCGGCCCTCGCCGCCGAGCTCGACCGCGTCGTCGGCGTCCTCGATGCGGACCGGGATGTCGCGCAGGCCGAACACGCGCTCGCAGGAGGCCTTCGCGTTCTCGTACTGGTCGATGATGTTCGAGACCTCGGCGAGCGGGGCGACGAACTGCTGCGTGAGGAGGACAAAGGTGACGAACGTCCCGACGGTCAGCTCGGTGGAGAACGGGCCCGGCGGGCCGTTCGCGAGCCAGTAGCCGCCGACCGCGAAGGTGGCGGCGAAGGCGAGCCCGGCGAGCAGTTCCATCCCGGGGCGGTAGACGTAGTTGAGCCGGAGGATCGACATCGTCCGCTGGAAGTACGAGAACGAGGCGTCCTCCACGCGCTCGCTCTCGTGGGCCTCCGTGTTGGAGGTCTTCACCAGTTCGACGCCCGACAGCGCGTTTTCCAGGGCGGTGTTGAGGTCGCCGACGACCGACCGCTGGGCGGTGTACCGCGGCTCAACCGCGCGCATGAACCAGAGCGTGAAGAGGAACATCAGCGGGATCGCGGCGAGGGTGACGACCGCCAGCTCGTAATTGTAGTAGACGAGGACGGTCGCGATCCCGACGAGCATCACGCCGAGGCGGGCGGAGTTCTGGAGGGCGTTGTCTAAGAAGACCTCCAGGTTCGAGGCGTCGTTGTTGAGGACGGACATGACCTCGCCGGTCTGTTTGTCGTCGAAGAAGGTCATGTCGAGTCGCTGCATCTGGTCGAAGGAGTCGGTGCGGACCGCGTGCATCACGCGGTGCGCGAAGTTGTTCGCCGCGATGCCGTAGACGTACGTGAACACGCCCGTCACGATGAACGACCCGAAGATGAGCAGCACGGAGAGGCGGAACTGCGCGCCGTCCTCGGTGGGGAGCCACGCGTCCGGCACGATCGGGAGCGTGTAGGGACCGGTGCCGGTGAAGACGGCGTCGATCGCGACGCCGAGGACGACCGGCGGGATCAGCCCCGCCACCCGGGCGACGATGTTGGCGACCATCCCGACCACGAGCCAGTGGGCCTCGGAGGCCCCGTACTCGCGGAACAGCCGTCCGAGGGGTCGATCCACCCGGTCGCGGTACACTTCGAAGGCGTTGCGCTCGTCGGCAGCCATGGGCGTACGAGCGCCGCGACCCCCATGTATCCGGCGGCTTCGGCGGCCCGTTCCGGGTTCGGCTGATCGCGGTCCTTCACTCGTCGTTCACGTATAAGACACCGATCACGTGCGGTGGCGCGCGCCTTCGAGTGGCCGCCGACGGCGGCCGCGAGGAGCGCGCGCGAGGGAGTCGGTGGTCCGGAGCGAAGCGGAGGACCACCGACGAGGCTGGGGAGGTGTGAGGCGCGGTGCGGTCGCTGTTGGGTGGGACCCAAAGGGGCAGTCGCGAGGACGACGACGCGCGACGCAAGGACCGCAGGGAGCGTAGCGACCGAGGACCGCAGCGAGCGCATCGAGTCCTCGCGACTGGGGCTTTGGAGGCGGTCACGGCCGATCTCTCGTCGGCTACTTGTATATCAGCGTCCGGAGATCCGACAGCGACTGTCACGGAAAGGCCGACCAAGCACTGTCGCCGGACCGTTTAATAAGCGCCGCGCGAACCCGAGTACGTGGACGAACTCGTCGTGCGAACGGAGGTGTACGCCGACCCCGAGGAGGTGTACGAGTTCCTGCTGGACTTCCCGCAGTACGCGAACTACTCGGAGTACCTCCGCGAGGTCCGCACCGTCACCGGCGACGGCGGGCCCGGGACCCGGTACGCGCTCACGTTCGCGTGGTGGAAGATATCCTACACCGCCCGCTCGGAGGTGACCGGCGTCGACCCGCCCGCCCGCATCGACTGGGAGATCACGAAGGACATCGACGCCGGCGGCTGCTGGCGGGTGACGCCCGCGGCGAGCGACGACGCGAGCGACGACACCGACCGGACCGGCGACGCCGACCGGACCGGCGACGCCCCCTGCGAGGTCGCGCTCGAAGTCGAGTTCGACCCGGGCTCCGCCAGTTCGGACGCGCTCGATCTCCCGCGGCTGGTCTCGTTCGACTGGGTGTTGAAGAAGGCGGTCCCGCTGATCCGAGACGAGGCCGAGCAGGTCGTCGAACGCGCCGTTCAGGACTTGGAGGGGTCGAGGCGGGACGTGGATCTCGACGTGTACGTCGACTCCGACCGGATTTGACCCGCTCCGGGGCGGCCCGCCTCGCGTCGGCGAGTCGAAGGCCTTAATATATCCAGCGGGGAACGAACGGATGCGTTCGCGGGCTCGTAGATCAGTGGTAGATCATCCCCCTGGCACGGGGAAGGCCCGGGGTTCAAATCCCCGCGAGTCCACTCCTGCGCTCACTTCGTTCGCTTAGTCGTTCCCTCGCGTGGTCCCACTCGCTCACTGCGTTCGCTCGCGGGACCCCCGCGAGTCTACGTTTTGCGCCGCGAGCAACGTCGCGGTCGGTGTAATCCGTACTGAGGGGTCGAACCCTCACTCACACGCATCGAACGAAGAGACCCCTTCCCGTTCACCACACGCTGCCCCGGTACTCCAGCCGTAGGTGGTCGGCCGTCTCCGGCGGGATCCCCATCTCCTCGAACATCCGTCGGAAGGTCGCGCGAACGTCGGCTTCCTCGAAGGACCGGGAGGCGCGCGTCTGCGCGTCGACCTCGATCCCGCCGTGGTAATCGAGGTGGACGCGGTAGATGTCCCCGTCGACCTCGTGCGTGACGGTCGCCCGAGAGAGGACGAAGTCGATCGCTCCCAGTCGCGCTTCGCCCGCGTAGTACTCGCGAGTGTGCTGACCGGAGCCCGGGACAGAACGCTCGGTGACTGTCGTCGCGCGAGCGGTCAGATCGTCGTACGTCGCGCGGAACGCGACCGGTTCCTCGATCCGGATCCCCGGGGCGCCCGCCCCGGGCTCGTCGGGATCGGCGTCACGGACGTCCGCTCGCAGGTCCTCGACGTACCCCGCCGCGGTCGCCTCGTCCATCTCGAACAGCGTCGTGAACCGATCGACGAGCCACTCCTCCGGCGGGAGGTCGTCGACGGTGAACGCGCCGCGGTTGCCGTCCGCGAAGACGGTCACGACGGTGACGCCCTCGTCGGCGTAGAAGGTGGCCCACAGCCGCGTCGCCTCCGAGCGGTCGAACGTGACCCTGAACGCCTCGTACTCCGGGCCGAGGTCGGCGTCGAGCTCGTCGATCCCCGGCGGGTGGAAACCGCTCGATCCGACGCGCTCGACCGCGTACCCGGCCGCGTCGGCTCGGTCCAAGGCGTCTTCGTACGCGAGGTCCGACACGGTGACGCCGTCCGAGGAGTACGACGCCACGTCGGACCCGATCAGGACGCCCGCGAAGACCGCGTACGCGGCGGCGACGACGACGACGGCCCCGACGAGCGCGACCGCGGCCCAGCGGCGTAATTCCATACGCGCCGATACATCTCAGCGTCGTATAGCCCTGCCGACGGTTCCCTCGCAGCGGTGACGACCGCCGCGGTGCCGGCCCGCAGCCTCCCGCGTAACGCGGTCGAGCGGGCCGCGGCTACTGCTCCGCCGCCGACACCCGCACCACCTGCTTCCCGATGTTGTCGCCGGAGAACAGGCCGAGGAAGGCGTCGGGCGCGTTCTCCAGGCCCTCCACGACCGTCTCGCGGTGTTCGAGGTCGCCGCTCGCGACCCACCCCGCGAGGCGCTCGCTCGCCTCGCCGAACCGGGTCGCGAAGTCCCCGACGAGCAGGCCCTGGACCTTCGCGCGCACGGAGATGAGCTGCGGGAGCTTCCGTGGGCCGGTCGGGACCGTCTCGTCGTTGTAGTGGGCGATCTGACCGCAGACCGCGACGCGCGCGTCGAGGTTCAGCTTCGTGAACACGGCGTCCGTGATCGGGCCGCCGACGTTGTCGAAGTACACGTCGACGCCGTCCGGCGCCGCCTCGTCGAGCGCGGCCCGGTAGTCGTCCGTCGTCTTGTAGTTGATCGCGGCGTCGAAGCCGAGGTCGTCGGTGAGCCAGTCGGTCTTCTCGTCGCTGCCGGCGAAGCCGACCACCCGACACCCGTTCAGCTTCGCGATCTGGCCGACGACGGAGCCGACGGCGCCGGCCGCGCCGGAGACGACGACCGTGTCGCCGGGCTTCGGCTCGGCCACGTCGAGGAGGCCGAAGTAGGCGGTCCGGCCGGGCATCCCGAGGACGCCGAGGTACGCCTCGGGGGCGGCGACGGTCGGGTCGACCGGCGCGACGTCGTCGGCGTCGAGCGTCGCGTAGTCGGCCCAGCGCCCCTCGCCGGTCACGAGGTCGCCCGCGTCGTACGCCTCACTCTCCGTTTCGACCACTTCGCCGACGACGCCGCCCTTGAGCGCGTCGCCCACGTCCCACGGCTCGGCGTACGACTCGGCGTCGCGCATCCGGCCGCGCATGTACGGGTCGACGGAGAGGTACCGAACGCGGACGAGGAGCTCGCCGGGGTCGGGGTCAGGAACCTCGGTCTCGCGCAGTTCGAAGCTGTCCTGGTCGGGCTCGCCGGTCGGCCGCTCGGCGAGAAGCCACTCGCGGTTGGTGTCCGTCACGGTCGCCGTTGGGGGATGGAACGCAATAGGGTTTGGACCCCAGCAGCCGGCGTGGGGATCCGAAACTCGCAGCCGGCGGGGTGGTCGAAGCATGCGCGGCGGTCAAAGAGTCGCGGCGGGGGACCGTCGCTCACGGGAATCCGCGAGCGACCGCCGGGCGACTCACGCGACCGCGACGCCGTTGCGCGCGAGGTAGTTGCTGGCGGCCTTGATCTCGACCGGGCTCCCGATGATCCGGTACTGGTCGGAGCCCTCCACGACGGTGACGGTGAAGCGGGATTCGAGACACTCCCGGTGCCCGTCGAGCGCGCGGCGCGGGAGGACGATCTGCGTACTGTCGCGAAGGCTCGACGGATCTGGCATTCGGCGTGTGAGAGGGTTATTCGTCTCCGATATAACCGTGTCGAAGTATCGGCGGCCCAACCACTTGCGGCGGCGGCGAACGGCCGGCTCGCGCGGGGCTGGCGGTCGATCCGATCCCCCATCGCGGGCCGGCGACCCGAAGGAACACCTTTAACGAGCCGACCGGCCGAGGAACGGGTAATGGGACTGGAGGAGGAGATCGAAGACCTCCGCGAGGAGATCGCCAACACGCCCTACAACAAGGCCACGGAGGCCCACATCGGGCGGCTGAAGGCGAAGCTCGCGGAGAAAAAGGAGAAGCTGGAGAACCAGTCCTCCGCCGGCGGCGGCCACGGCTACGCGGTCGAGAAGCACGGCGACGCCACCGTCGCCCTGGTCGGGTTCCCGAGCGTCGGCAAGTCCACCCTCATCAACGCCCTCACGAACGCCGACAGCGAGGTCGGCTCCTACGAGTTCACGACCCTCGACGTCAACCCCGGCATGCTGCAGTACCGCGGCGCGAACATCCAGATCCTCGACGTGCCGGGCCTGATCGAGGGCGCCGCGGGCGGCCGCGGCGGCGGGAAGGAGGTGCTCTCGGTGGTCCGGACCGCGGACCTCGTCGTGTTCATGCTCTCGGTCTTCGAGATCGAGCAGTACGACCGGCTCCGCGAGGAGCTGTACAACACGAACATCCGCCTCGACACCGAGCCCCCGAACATCAACATCCGGAAGACGCACAAGGACGGGCTCGGCGTGACGATGAGCGACGAGGTGAGCCTCGACGAGGAGACGGTCAAGCAGGTCCTCCGCGAGTACGGCTACGTCAACGCGAAGGTGACGATCCCCCACGACCTCACCATCGACGAGCTGGTCGACGCCGTGATGGACAACCGCGAGTACCTCCCCTCGATGGTCTCGGTCAACAAGGCGGACCTCATCGACAAGAGCTACCTCCCGACCGTGAAAGAGGAGCTGCGCGAGCGCGACCTCGACCCCGACGACGTGGTGTTCATCTCCGCGCAGGAGGGGCTCGGCCTCGACGGGCTGAAGGAGCGCCTCTGGGAGGAGCTGGGGGTCATTCGGATCTACATGGACAAGCCGGGCCGCGGCGTCGACTACGAGGAGCCGCTCATCCTGTTCGAGGGCGACACCGTCGGCGACGCCTGCGAGAAGCTCGGCGGCGAGTTCGACGAGCGGTTCAAGTTCGCGCGCGTGACCGGCGAGAGCGCGAAACACGACGACCAGCAGGTCGGGAAGGGGCACGAACTGGCCGACGAGGACGTGCTCCGGATCGTCGCGCGGAAGTAGCCCCGCGCGCTCGCCCCGCCCGACCGAAAGGCGCTTTTCGCGGGGCCGCGACCCTCGGGTATGCTCACGGTCGCGCTCGCGGGCAAGCCGAACGCCGGCAAGTCCACCTTCTACACCGCCGCCACGATGGCCGACGTCGACGTCGCGAACTACCCGTTCACGACCGTCGACCCGAACCGAGGCGTGACCTACGTCCGCACCGAGTGCCCCTGCCTCGACCGCGAGGAGCGCTGCGGGGCGGAGAACTGCCGCGACGGGAAGCGGTACGTCCCGATCGAGCTCCTCGACGTCGCCGGCCTCGTTCCCGGCGCCCACGAGGGGAAGGGGCTCGGCAACCAGTTCCTCGACGAGCTGACGAACGCGGACGTGGTGTTGAACGTCGTCGACGCCTCCGGCGCCACGAACGCCGAGGGCGACCCGGTGGAGGTCGGGAGCCGCGACCCCCTCGACGACGTGGACTTCATCGAGGAGGAGATGGACCTGTGGCTCGCCGGCATCGTCGACCGCAACTGGGAGGGCGTCGAGCGGCAGTCCCGCGCGCCGGACTTCGACCTCGAAGCGGCGCTGTCGGACATGCTCACCGGGTTCGGCGCGACCGAGCGCGACGTGACCGCGGTCCTGCGCGGGCTGGAGTACCCCGACGACCCGAAGGCGTGGACCGACGGGGACCGCGAGGCGCTCGCGCGGGCGGTCCGCCGCCGCACCAAGCCAATCGTCGTCGTCGCGAACAAGGTCGACGCGGCGCCCGACGGCGCTGTCGAGCGCATCCGCGAGGGGACCGACAAGCCCGTGATCCCGGCGACCGCCGACGGCGAACTCGCCCTGCGCCGCGCCGCGGAGGCCGGGATCGTCGACTACGACCCGGGCGACGAGGAGTTCGCCATCACCGGCGAGGTCTCCGACGACCAGCGCGCCGGCCTCGACGCGCTCCGCGAGTCGATGGCGGCCCACGGCGGGACGGGGGTCCAGACCGCGCTGAACGCGGCCGTCTACGACCTGCTCGACCGGATCACCGCCTACCCGGTCCAGGACGCCGGCAAGTGGACGGACGGGACGGGCAACGTCCTCCCCGACGCCTTCCTGCTGCCCGCGGGCTCGACTCCGCGCGACCTCGCGTACGCGGTCCACTCCGACATCGGTGAGGGGTACCTCCACGCGGTGGACGCGCGCGCCTCGCGCCGGATCGGCGAGGGCCACGAGCTGACCGAGGGCGACGTGGTCAAGATCGTCTCGACGGCCGGGCCGTAGCGGCCCCCTGGGGAGCGAGCGTCATCGGCCGGGGGCGTCGCCGGTGGTGGGCGCCGCCCGCTGATCACTCCAGCGAGCGCGCGTACGTCACCTGCTTGGGCTCGAAGCCCGCGTCGCGGTAGAACCGCCGCGCGCCGTCGTTGCCCCACTCGCAGGAGACGGTGAGGTAGTCGCGATCCTCCTCGCGGGCCATCGCCTCCACCCGTTCGAGGACCGCGCTGCCGTGCCCCTCGTTCCGGCGGCCCGGGTCGATTTCGAGGTTCACCACGTCGAGGTACCGCCCCCGCTCCCGGGAGGGGCGCTCGCCCGCTTCGAGGGTGACGAACCCGACCGTCTCGCCGTCGACGACCACGAGGTAATCGGTCACGGAGGGGTCGTCGAGGTGCGCGCGGAACCCGTCGTCGGGGACCGCCTCCGCGTCCGGATAGACGATTTCGTTCAGCGTCGAGTGCGACTCCATCGCCGTCGCGAGGTCGTACCATCGCTCGACGAGCGCGTCGAGGTCGTCCTCGTCGGCTGCCACGAGTTCCATGTCGATCCGCGACGGCGGACGGTCACTTCAGCGTTCGTCCGGTGTGCGTCGCCGTCTCGGTCGGGGCGCGGGGGCGGTCTCCGCCGTGCGACCGACAGGCACATGCGGGTCGCCCGAGACGGGCCGGTAGAGAGCGGCATGCTCGGGCTCGAACACGACTTCCGGATCGTCGACACCCGCGCGACCCTCGACCCCGACGAGTCGTCGGTCGCCACCCACGGGCGCGACATCTCGCCGGAGCGCCTGGAACGCGAGATGCTCCAGGCCGGGATCGTCCGCGCGGTCGCGAGCCCCGGGCAACGCGCCGCCGGGCGGAGCTACCTCCGCGCGAACAACGCCGTCGCCCGCCTCTCCATCGACCGCCCGTTCGTCGCGTTCGCCCGCCTCAACGGCCCCCGCGACCCCGGGACCGGCCCGGTGTCGGCCGTCCGGAACCTGCGGGCCGAGCGCGACGACCACCACACCCGCCCCGACGACGTCGAGCAGTACTCCTACGACGACCGCTTCCACGGGTTCACGCTGGCGCCCCACGTCGACGGCCTCCCCAACGAGGACGTGCTGACCCGCCTCGAGGACGCCGACCTCCCCCTGTTCGTCCACGCGGGCCGGGAGTTCCCGCCTGAGGCGGTCGAGACGGAACTGCTCGGCTACGACCTCCCGGTCGTGCTGGGTAGCTTCGGCGGGTACCCGCTGGACGCCGACCTGATGAACGAGACGCTCGACCTGCTCGACGAGTACGACCGGCTCCACGTCGACACGAGCGCGGTCCGGTACCGCGAGGTGCTCGAACGCGGCGTCTTGGAACACCCCGACCGCGTCCTCTTCGGCTCCGGCGCGCCGGACGTCCACCCGAACGTCGGCGTGATGGAGGTGCTCACGCTCGACGTCTCCGAGGACCTGATGCGGCGCGTGCTGGCGAAGAACCCCGCCCGCCTCGTCCCCGCGCTCGCCGAGGGCGCCGACGTGTGACCCGGAGCGCCCCCGCCGCCCGCGGATCGATCCGCGCCGCCGAAGCGACGCGCACTTGTCGCGCCGCCGCCGACCGACGGACATGAGCGACGCAGACGCCCGGAGCGACCCCGTCGCGGGCGACGCCGACGCGGGCGCCGACGACCCGTACGTCGAGGTCGTGCGCGCGGTCGGCCACGAGCACGTCACCGCCGAGCACGCGAGCACGTTCGAGTTCACGACCGACGACTGGCTCACGCCGGCGGGCGACTGTATCGTCGGCGTCGAGGCGGACCGGGCCCCGCGGGACTTCTCGGCCGAGTTCCGCGAGGCCTGCCGGGACGCGGACGCGACGATCACGGCCACCGTCGCGGCCGGGGAGCCGGGCGCCGAGGCGGTCGACCTCTCGGACCCCGCTCACGTCGACCGGGTCGTCGGCCGCGGCGACCCCGGGCTCGCCCTGCTCGACGAGCGTTCCATGGTCGGACGCACGAGCGACTACACCGACGACGAGCGGACGGTCCTCGTCGACGGCGACGGCGCCGCGGCCGACCTCGACCGCGACCTGGTCGCCGCGCTCGCCGACGGCGCGCCCGCGGCGCTGCGGCTGGCGGTCGAGCCGGCGTGAGCGGCCGCTCCGAGTCGGGCGCCGCGAGCGGTCAGGACCGATCGGCGGCGTCGATGATGTCGAGGACGGGGAACGGCTCGGTCCGGTCGAAGGAGGCGAAGACGGCCTCGTAGCGGGCCGAGGGGAACACGAACACGACGACGTTCTCGAAGAACAGCGTCTGGGCCTCGATCGACTCGTCGATCAGCTGCTTGAAATCGTCGCTGGAGACCTGATTCGCCATTATCAGCCGGTAGGCGGACTCCAGATCCTGGTCCGAGTACAGGGACGCGAGGTCGTCCCGGACGTACTCGATGGTGAAATCGAGGGACCCGAGGTGGGCTATCACCCGGGCCTCCGCGCCGTCGACCGCGCGGAGGCTCTCGACGAGGTCGGACATACCGGTGAAGCGTCCTTCGTCGTAGTAAAGCTGGTCATTCGGGGCCGAAACCGCTCAGATCGGGAGTTCCGCGTCCGCGCCGACGACCCGGTCCGGCTCCGCGGGCGCGCGCCAGTCGGTCGTCCGTTCGAGGAGTTGGACGACCATGCGGCCGGTCACGCCCCAGACGGTGTAGCCGCCGACGTGGAAGAAGTGGACGCGGTGATCGCCGTACTCCGGGTGGCCGACCCGGCGCTCCGACTCGTAGTTCGCCGGGTCTGTGAGCGCGTCGACCGGGAGGACCGCCACCTCGGCGACCTCCGACTCGTCCGGGACGTACTCGCGGTCGGGGGCGACGCCGACGAACGGGCGGACCGCGTACTTGCTCGACGTGCGGGTGTCGTCGAGGCGCCCGACGACGTCGACCTCCGTCGGTCGCATGCCGACCTCCTCGTCGGCCTCGCGCAGCGCGGTGTCGGTCAGCGTCCGGTCGATCGGCTCGCGGCCGCCCCCGGGGAAGCTCATCTGCCCGGGGTGCTCGCCGAGGTGCGCGGCGCGCTTGGTGAAGAGGAGGTGGGCGTCGCCGTCCCGCGCGATCACCGGCGCCAGCACGGCCGCCTCCCGGCGTCCGGCGAGCGACTGCGGCGCGTGTCGACGCAGCCCCGACAGGTCCATGGACGAGGTAGGCGACGCGACGCGGTTAACGTTTCCGCGAATTCCGACCGCGTCGGACGGGAACGTATCGCGCGGAGGTCGGGGCGACGCGCCGACCCCGGCTCAGATCGCCGGTATCTGACGGACGAGCGTCGCCACGAGCGCCGACAGCACGACGATCATCGCCGCGAGCAGGACGGTCCGCTTCGTCGGGTACATCGTGTTCGCGGGAGGGGCGGGGCGACCAAGTACCCCGCCGACCGTCGTCCCGAGTTTAGCCGAATTTGGCGACGCGCCGGGCCGAAGGGGCTCCGTACCGACGTACCCCGCGGACGGGCGACGGCGGTCGGGTTCGGACCTTTTAAGCCCGCGACACCCGCTTTCGAGAGTAATGAGCGACGACGACCAGGAGCTCGGTATCACCGAGTCCAAGACGCACAACACCGGCGAGTGGTACGCCGAGGTCGTACGGAAGGCGGGGCTCGCGGACTACGGCCCCGAGGGGATGAGCGGGTTCATCGTCACCCGCCCGCGGGCGTACGCCGTCTGGGAGCGCCTCCAGGGCTTCCTCGACGCGAAGTTCAAGGACACCGGCGTCCAGAACGCCTACTTCCCGCTGTTCATCCCCGAGTCGTACCTCGAACGCGAGAAGGACATCGTCGAGGGGTTCGACCCCGAGGTGGCGTGGGTCGACGAGGCCGGCAACAAGGAGCTCGAAGAGCGGCTGGCGGTCCGCCCCACCTCCGAGTCGATCATCACGCCGTACATCAGCCAGTGGGTCCGGAGCCACCGCGACCTCCCGCTGCGCGTGAACCAGTGGTGCTCGGTCGTGCGGTGGGAGGCGACCGAGACGAAGCCGTTCTTCCGCACGAAGGAGTTCCTCTGGCAGGAGGGCCACACCGCGCACGCGACCCGCGAGGACGCGTGGGACGAGACGATGACGCGGCTCGACCAGTACGAGTCCGTCTACGAGGACCTGCTCGCGCTGCCGGTCCTGAAGGGACAGAAGCCGGACCACGACAAGTTCCCCGGCGCCGACACGACGACGACCGTCGAGGCGCTGATGCCCGACGGGAAGTCGGTCCAGGCCGGCACCTCTCACCACCTCGGCCAGTCGTTCGCGGAGGCGTTCGACATCACCTACTCGGACGAGGACGAGGAGGAGCGCACCGCCCACACCACCTCGTGGGGGCTCTCGTGGCGCGCGCTGGGCGCGCTGATCATGACCCACTCCGACGAGCAGGGGCTCGTCCTCCCCCACACCGTCGCCCCCACGCAGGTCGTCGTCGTCCCCATCTGGCAAGAGGACACGAAAGACGACGTGCTGGCGTACGCGGAGGGCGTGGCCGACGACCTCGACGACGCGGGGATCCGGGTCGAGCTCGACGACCGCGACGAGCGCAACCCCGGGTTCAAGTTCAACGAACACGAGCTGAACGGGATCCCGCTCCGGATCGAGATCGGCCCCCACGAGGTCGACGACGAGGAGCTCACCCTGGTCCACCGGCCCGACGGCGAGAGCGTCGAGGTGGACCGCGACGGGGTCGCCGAGACGGTCCGCGAGCAGTTCGACGAGATATACGCCAAGCTGTACGCGACCGCCGAAGAGACCCTCGACGACGGCGTGCGCGAGGCCGACGACCGCGCCGACATCCTCGGCACGCTCGGCCAGCACGGCGGCTACGTGAAGGCCCCGTGGTGCGGCGACGAGGCCTGCGAGGAGCCGATCAAGGAGCCCATGGCCGCCGAGATCGTGATGGTTCCGTTCGAGGACGACGACCCCCTCGCCGACGGGGGGCACGACGAGACGTGCGCGATGTGCGACGCCGACGCCGAGCGGACCGCCTACTTCGCGAAGACGTACTGAGCCGCGGCGGTGCCGGCGCCGCCTGCGCTACCGGGTTCGCGCGGTGGCGGTGACCCGGACCGCGCGTCCCCTGTGGGAGTGACCCCTCGGCGACGCGACGTTCCTCCGGGATCGAACTGACCCCCTCACGTCGTGCGATTAATCCGCGTTGATCCGACTTAACGGAGTTCCGGGTATATAGGGACGGAGTGCGTACGCGCAGGTGATGAACCGATGGATTGCCGGCCTCGTCGTCGCGGCCGTCGCCGCCGCGGTGATCGCGGGGGCCGCCGCCGCCGCGCCGGCGGGAGCGGTGACCGCACAGACCGACGCGCCGAACGGGAGCGGTGCGGACTCCGGCGCCGAGAACGCGACGGTCGACCTGAGTCCCGGCGAGCAGCTCGCCGGCGTCGTCGGCGTGCAGGGCGCCGAGATCGAGGGCGAGGTCGAGTCGCGGGCCTTCGAGGTCGGGCTCCGCGAGGCGGCGAGCAACGAGAGCCGCGCCGCCGTCGTTGCGGAGCGCCTGAACCGGACCGAGGAGCGCCTCGCGGAACTGGAGCAGCGACAGGAGGAGCTGCGCGAGCGCCGCGCGGCCGGCGAGTTGAGTCAGGGGGAGTACGCCGCGCGAATGGCGACGACGACCGCGCGGATCGAGACGCTCTCTCGCGGGCTGAACCGGAGCGCGAGCGCGGCCGCCGAGCTCCCGGCCGCCGTCCGCAGCGAGGCGGGCGTCGACGGCGAGCGACTGACGGCGCTGCGCGAGCGCGCGAGCGAGCTCAGCGGCCCCGAGGTCGCCGCCATCGCCCGCGGCGTGGCCGGCGAGGGCGTCGGCGGGCCGGTGGCGCCCGGGCGGCGCGGCCCGCCGGCGAACGGCACCGAACGCGGCCCGCCGGGCGACGCCGGTCCGCCCGGTGCCGACGCCCCGGGCGGGACCTCGGGAAACGGCTCGATGGGGCCACCGGGAGCGGGATCCGGGAACGGCTCGATGGGGCCACCGGGAGCGGGATCCGGGAACGGTTCGATCGGAGCGCCGGGCGCGGGCTCCGGGAACGGATCGGTCGGCGGTCCCGGTGACGGGTCAGCCGGCCCGCCGGACTCGGGGAACGCGACCGGCTCGGGCCCCGGCGGGTCCGGGAACGCGACCGACGGCGGCTCCGGCAACGCGTCGAGCGGTCCCTCGGCCGGCTCCGGCACCGGGTCCGGGAGCGAGGGCGGTCCGGGTGGCGGCAGTTCGAGCGGCGGCAACGGCACGTCCCCGCAACGACGCATGCGTTCACCGACGGGCGCGATACC
>NZ_SGXV01000187.1:0-741 GCF_005435055.1 Halorubrum sp. SS7 | reverse complement strand
GGCTCGGTTCTTGGGCTTGGGTTTCCGGAACCCCAAGTGAATGTAGTACCCACCATCGCGCCGTGAGAGTGTGGATTCGGTGATCTCCCACGCCTCGCTGTCGAGGTACTGGTATTGGTATCCGTTCTCGTCGTCCGGCAGCACGAGTTCACATCGGATACGGTCTCCGACTGTAGAAAGAGAGACGGTTCCGTCGTCGAACAACGTCATCGTGCGCGTGTCGTACTTCACCGTGTCTGCCGTGAATTCCGGCCGAGAGGTGGCGTAATCCTCTTCGAGAGCTTCGATATCGTCGATGCCGCTGAGTGCCGCTGCGGCTTGATGAGTTGCGAGTATCGTGTGTTGGCTCCCGAGACGTGTCTCTTCTCGCACCTCGTCGTATGCGAGCTTTTGAAGACGTGTTTTCCGCGCTTCATCTGCTCTCCATCCGATACGACTGCTGATGTTACAGGCGCGTTTCCACTCAGAGATGGTGGCGTCGAGCAGCGTTCTCTGCTCGCTGGTGAGAGTTAGGCGAGTAATTGCGGTACGTCTCAGGTACTCGTCCGCCACGTCTCTCGATACCGCAGTATGGTACTTAGTGATTATCTCGTGTCACGGGAACTTCACTGCCCTCACCGAGTTCGCTGATCAGAACTCTTCGCGAAACGTACTCTCGAGGACGTGAAAGTGAGGAGAATAAGAAAAGCCTGAGGGGGGATTTGAACCCCCGGTCTCGTCCTTACCAAGGACGCGCTTTAC
>NZ_SGXV01000185.1:544-754 GCF_005435055.1 Halorubrum sp. SS7 | reverse complement strand
AGCGGGACCGTCGCGGAGGACTGCGACACGTTCGGTTTCTCCGGCGACGTCACGCGGCTACGGATCGACGGCAACGCGTCGCTCACCTTCCGGAGGTGAACTGATGGCGCCACGCCGCAGCCCTCTCGGAGAGCCGCCGCTCGGTCCGCGTCGACACCGTCCCGCAGGGAGCCTCGCGACGGGGAGCGACCGCACGGCGGAGGGAGCATG
>NZ_SGXV01000185.1:0-494 GCF_005435055.1 Halorubrum sp. SS7 | reverse complement strand
GGGCAGCGAGGACCTCGGATACGATCTCGACGACTGGGAACGGATCCGGGCGACGGGGACCGAGTCGGAGAAGTTCCTGTACCTCCCGGACGACGAGGAGATGCTCCGAGAGGAGGCGTTCATCGTCGCCGAGCCGACGGCCGTCGCGGACCTGCTCGACAACAGATAGGGGCGACGAGGGATCGACCGATCTCCCGGTCGAAACCGGGTCGCGACACCGATCACGGGCGAAACGGCTAAGCCGTTGAGACACGAACACGAGCGGATGGCAGACTCTGGCGACTCGGCGAGAAATGCCGCGGAGTACCGACACGCCGACGGGTCGGTGGAGATCGTGTTCGCCGTCGACGACGGACGTGTCCTGACCGTCCGCGAGTACCCGGACGAGGAGACCTTCGAGTCGGAGACGGAGTCGGCGGCGTACGTCGGCCAACACGAGGGCGTCTCCGACCTGCCGGCCGTCGAGGCGTTCGAGGAGACCGACGACTCCTGAC
>NZ_SGXV01000184.1:0-756 GCF_005435055.1 Halorubrum sp. SS7 | reverse complement strand
CACCGCGGACTGACCGGTTCCCGCCCGGGCGGTTCGAGGCGGACGGACTCGCGTGCGTCAATCGAGTCCAGCGGTCGGTGGGGCCAGCAGACACCGACCCGGACAACCGACATCGGCCCCGATTCCGACGAACCGCCTCGAAGTCAAGCCCCGAGGCGCTCGCCTCGGTCATCGGTGGAGACGGTAGAAGCGGAGCACCCCCGTCTCATAGCCCCTCCTCGCCGCCCTCCTGCGTGAGGAGGACGACCATCGAGAGCCCGGAGATGAGGAGCAGGATGAGCGTGGGGACGACCGCGTACTGGTAGAACGCGTTCTGCTGCGCGCGCCAGATCTGCGTGACGATCGTGTCGAACCCGGTCGGGCGGAGCACCAGCGTGACGGGCAGTTCCTTCATCGTCGTGAGGAACACGAGCGCGGCGCCGGCGACGATGCCGGATCGCGTGAGGGGGAACGTCACGCGCCTGAACGCGCCGGTCGACGACTCGCCGAGGGTGCGCGCCGCCTCGACGAGCCGCCGGTCGATCTGGAGGATGGAGGTCCGCGTCGACCCGACCGCCTGCGGCAGGAACCGGACGACGTACGCGAAGATCAAGAGCGGGAGCGTCTGGTAGATCCACGGGGCGTACCCCGACCCGAAGTACACCAGCGCGAGCGCCAGCACGATGCCGGGGACCGCGAAGCCGACGTACGTCGCCCGCTCGAAGATCACCGCGAACGGCGAGTCGTGGTTCGCGGCGAAGTAGGCGATCGGGATCG
>NZ_SGXV01000183.1:0-757 GCF_005435055.1 Halorubrum sp. SS7 | reverse complement strand
CGATACCACGGAGCCCGGTCCCGACGATTCCGACGAAGTCGAGCCCGCGACCGCCACCTCGACGTGGCACGGCGACGGCGCGGCGTGTGCCGAGTGCGGTCAGCGGGTCGAGCGTCGCTGGCGCGACGGCGACGACTTCGTCTGTGCCGACTGCGCCTCGTGGTGAGTCCGACATCGGCGCTCCAGCGGAGTCCGGCGGTCAAAATTTAAGCCATCGGCCGTCGAGGTGTTCAGCGAGAGGAAAATCCGTCGGATGTTGAGTTAAATATAAATGAAGGATATCTCGGAACACCTCTACGGACGGTCGGCGGCAGCGATCACGGCGGTGTACGTCCTCGTCGGGGCGCTGCTCGCGGTGGGCATCGACTTCGCCGTCGCGTCCGCGGGCGGATCCGCGGCCGTCTGGACCCCGACGCGTCTCGTCAGTGACTGGCTGCTCGTCGCCGGCTCCGGCGGACTGCTTTACGGCGCGGTCACGCACCACCGGAACCGGGCGGAGACCGCTCGACGGGACCTCGAAACCTCCAACCAGCAGCTCCAGGTGTTGAGCCGCGTGTTCCGGCACAACGTCCGCAACGACCTCAACGTGATTCAGGGGTACACCGACCTGCTGTCCGATCGGGTCGACGACGAGCGGAGCCGACAGTGCCTGGAGACGATCCGGGAGACCACCGACGACGTCGTCGCCATCAGCGAGAAACTCCGGGTGATCGAGGACGCGTCGCCCGAGCGTCCGGACGGTCACGTCGACCTCGTC
>NZ_SGXV01000182.1:426-757 GCF_005435055.1 Halorubrum sp. SS7 | reverse complement strand
ACCGACTCATGCAGTTCCTCTCCGGCGATGTATCGCTGAAGCTGGTGACGAACGCGCCGCTTCCCGTCGTCGCGCTCCCGGTAGTGGACGGGGAGGACTGAGCGCCGGCCGTTCGACGGGACACCGACCGGAGATCACCGGCCGCCTCCGCCAAGCGGTAGGCTTTCGGTCGTCGATCCTGAAGCCCCCTTCATATGTATCTGATCGTCGTGGGCGCCGGCGACATCGGTACCCCGCTCGTCGACCTCGCGACCGCCGGCGGCAACGAGGTCGTCGTCATCGAACGCGACGGGGAGCGCGCGGAGCGGGCGTCGAGACAGTACGACTGCCT
>NZ_SGXV01000182.1:0-416 GCF_005435055.1 Halorubrum sp. SS7 | reverse complement strand
CGTGATCAACGACGACGCGACCTCGAAGGAGACCCTCCAAGACGCCGGTGCCGACCGTGCCGACGCCCTCATCTCGACGACCGATCAGGACGCGACGAACATCATGGTCTGTCTCCTCGCTCAGGAGCTTTCGGTCCCGAACATCGTTTCCGTCGTCCACAACCCAGAGCACATGAACGTGTTCGAGCAGATCGGCGTCAACACGATGCAGAACCCGCAGAGCCTGATCGCGGAGTACCTCTATCGAGCCGTGAGCCGGCCGTCGGTCGTCGACTTCATGCACATCGGCGAGGAGGCCGAGGTGTTCGAGATCAGCGTCGGTCCGGACGCGCCGATCGCCGGCAAGACGCTTCGGGAGGCGGACGAGGCGGACCTCATCGGGGGACAGACGCTGATCGTCGCGATCGAGCGGGACG
>NZ_SGXV01000181.1:0-761 GCF_005435055.1 Halorubrum sp. SS7 | reverse complement strand
CCTCGCGGAGCACGGGCGCGTCTCTGCGGGCGGTCGCGAGCGTCGCGTTGGATCGTCATCTGTCGCCCGCCGCTTCCGGTCGGGCTGGTAAATACTTGCGGTGTAGATGGTATAAGGAATTAGTACGTTTGTATCTCATAACAGAATTATCTCTCGTTTTCAGTCGATTTTCGTCTTATTCTATCCGGCATAATAACAGTGTCTCGGAGAATGCTCCCGTCACGGAGACCGATCTCTCATCTCGAAGAAATTGCGCCGTATTTAGCAACGTTTGTTGAAAAGTATGTCGTACAAAGAATTTTCTAAGAATATAATGTCGCTATATACGAACATTTATCAGTCAAATGCGCTTCAATCCGTACATGTCGGGAATTCGTCTGAGTTCGAGTCAGAAACGGGTGCTCACCGCGCTCGTGAACCTCTCGGAGGGCCGGGAGGCACCGGTACAGGGTCGAGAGATCGCGGACGCCATCGACCGCAACGCGGGGACGGTCCGGAACCGGATGGGGAGCCTCCGGACGCTCGGACTCGTCGAGGGGGTCGCCGGGCCGGACGGCGGCTACCTCCCGACCGACGACGCGTACGACGTACTCGGTATCGAGCGGCTGGAAGAGGCCGCGACGACCCCGGTCGAGCGCGAGGGCGACCCCGTCGAAGACGTCACCGTCGCGGAGATAGACCTGTCCAGCGTCGCGAACCCGGAGCTGTGCCGCGCCGAACTCGTGATCCGGGGTCCGGTCGGTCCCTTCGACGCGGGCGAT
>NZ_SGXV01000180.1:0-772 GCF_005435055.1 Halorubrum sp. SS7 | reverse complement strand
GCCATCTTAGAGAAGGGGAAGAAGATGATCTACGCCACCTCCTCGGCGACGGTGCCGAAACAGACCGTCGTCGTCCGGAAGGCGTACGGCGCGGGCATCTACGCGATGGGCGGCCCCGCCTACGACCCTGAGAGCGTTATCGGGCTCCCCTCCGGCGAGATCGGTATCATGGGGCCGGAGGCCGCGATCAACGCCGTCTACGCCCGGAAGCTCGCCGAGATCGACGACCCCGAGGAGCGCGCGGCCGAGGAGGATCGCCTCCGCGAGGAGTACCGCGAGGGGATCGACGTCCACCGGATGGCGAGCGAGGTGGTCATCGACGAGATCGTTCCGCCCTCCGACCTCCGCGCCGAACTGGCCGCCCGGTTCGACTTCTACGAGGACGTTCGGAAGGACCTGCCGGACAAAAAGCACGGGACCGTCCTCTGACGCCCCGAACCACGGCGCCGCGATCAGTTCGCCGCCGCGCGCCCCGAGGACCCTCGAACCCGAGCCCGACCGCCAGTCCGGTCCGAGGAGCGCGCCGACGCACGCCGTCGACCACGAGGCCGTTGAGAGACCGACGGCTGAGGCGGGTTTCCGGCCGAAATGACGGTCTCCGCGTTCCGGCGCTCGCGGCCGCAGTAGTTTTAATATCAACGTCGAAATACGACTGACCCGTGACACTCCGAGTGAACGGGAGCTGCCGGTTCCGCTTTCCGGTGCCCGACTACGAGGCGGCGTTCCCGTGGCTTGACTCCCCCCCGAAGTGGCGCCTCGGGAGCGCCGATGC
>NZ_SGXV01000179.1:0-775 GCF_005435055.1 Halorubrum sp. SS7 | reverse complement strand
TTTCATTCAGCACATCGCGAAACAACTGAAGAACCCTGAGAAGGATGGGAATGGAGGGAAGGCGGCTATTGTTATTCCTCACGGCGTTCTGTTCCGGAAACACGAGAGTCGGTATCGGAAGCCGATGTTGGAGAACGACATGGTGGAGGCGATCGTTGGTCTTCCCGAGAATCTATTCCAGAACAATTCGATCCCATCAGCCGTTCTCGTGTTGAATGCTGACAAGCCAGAGGAACGGGAGAACGAGGTTCAGTTCATCCACGCCGCCGACGAAGACTTCTATCGTGATGAATCGAATCAGAATGTTCTCACAGAGGATGGACTTGATCACATCGTTGAGAACTTTCGTGGGTGGACAACCGAAGAACGGGTGAGTCGAACTGTCTCGTTGGATGAGATTCGGGAGAACGACTACAATCTCAATGTCGCTCTGTACGTAGACACGACTGAGCCTGAAGAGGACATAGATGTTAAAGAGGAACTGGCGAAGCTACGGGAACTACAGACTGAACGCAACGAGATTGAAGCAACGATGAGCGAACATATGGAGGTGTTGGACTATGAGTGAAGACCTAACTCTGGATGAGTTTCAGCAAGTAAAGCCCGGAGAGAACTCCAAATCCGAATGGCAAGAGTCAAAACTTGATTATCTTCTTTCTGATCTGCTAACTGGAAGCCGCCCGACAGGCGGAGGTTTAGATGATGGGCAATATATCAGTATTGGTGGAACTCAGATTGATTCAGAGGGATATATTGATCTTCACGACTTAGTGTA
>NZ_SGXV01000178.1:0-780 GCF_005435055.1 Halorubrum sp. SS7 | reverse complement strand
GATCGTCCCGTTGTTCGGTTCGACTTCGGGTTCGTCCGACGGTGCGAGCAGCATCGGCGCCGCCGCCGCTGCGAGCACGACGACGCCGATGAGTCCAACGACTTTTAGTTGCTCGTCGTCGAGCATCTCGCCGATATTCATGCCGACCTCCATCGCGCGGGGATAAGGGGGGTAGGCGTACGCGCGAGCGCGTAGTGTCGCCTGCCGGCCGGTTCGCCTCGATTTCGCGGAGTGATTGAATCTAGTTTCATTTGGCGCTCACCCTCCGAACTTCCGGCGAGATGATCCGGAGCTTCCCCGGAACCTTGTATCGACGAGGGAGATCGTCCCAGCCGAACTCGGTGTACTGACCCGACGTCCAGAACAGGCCGCGACCGAGCTTCCAGTCCGAGGTCATTTCCGTGTTCATCGGCGGCCGAACGCCGATGATCTCGTCGCTACCGGTGGGGTTGTCGGTGCCGGAGAGCGTGACTCCCCAGCGCATCTTCTTGCGGATCATCCAGGAGATCTCCCTCGGCTTCTGGGTCAGCAGCACGAACGACAGCCCGTTCCGGCGGAAGTCGACGTACTGCTGACTGACGGCATCGATTTTCGTCGAGAGACCTCCGTTATCGTTCGATTCGTGATGTTTGAACAGGTTGCTCGCCTCGTCGCAGACCCACGTCGTCCGCATCGAACGCTGCTCGTTGACGTTGTGGTGAACAAGCCAGCTGAACCACCAGTGACTCGTCGGGGTCGCCTCCTCGCCGTCGAGCTCGGGATCGTGCCGACGTCGTTCGG
>NZ_SGXV01000017.1:0-64483 GCF_005435055.1 Halorubrum sp. SS7 | reverse complement strand
CCCATCATGTCGCCGAGGCCGCCGCCCTCGCCGCCCATCTTCTTCATCATGCGCTGCATGTCGCCCTCGCCCATCCCCTGGAACTGGCCGATGGTCTCCTCCATCATCGAGTGCTGTTCGAGCAGCTGGCGGACCGTCTCCTCGTCGGTGCCGGAGCCGCGGGCGATCCGCTCGGTGCGCGACTGGCCGACGACGCGGGGGTTCTCCAGCTCCTCCTCGGTCATCGAGTCCATGATACGCTCGAAGCGGCGCATCCGGTCTTGGGTGACGTCCATCGCGTCGTCCGGCAGCTCGTCCATCATCCCGCCGCCGAGCCCCGGTATCATGTCCATCACCTGGTCGAGCGGCCCCATCTTGTTCATCGCGTCCATCTGCCGCTTCATGTCCTTCAGGGTGAACTCCCCCTTCAGCATGTCCTCCGGGTCCCAGTCCTCGTCCTCCTCCTGGGTCTCCTGCATCGCGCGCTCGACGCGCTCGGAGAGCTGCTTGAGGTCGCCCATCCCGAGCAGCCGCGAGATGAACCCGGAGGGCTCGAAGCGCTCGATGTCTTGGACCGTCTCCCCGGTGCCGAGGAAGGCGATGGAGGAGTCGGTCTCGTTGACCGCGGTGAGCGCCCCGCCGCCCTTCGCGGTCCCGTCGAGCTTGGTGATCACGACGCCCTCGATGCCGATCGACTCCTCGAACTGGCGGGCCTGCTCCTTCGCACCCTGGCCGATCGCGGCGTCTAAGACGAGCAGCGAGCGGTCGGGGTCGACGACGCCCTCGATCTCTTCGATCTCCGCGATCAGGTCGTCTTCGAGCGCGTGGCGGCCCGCCGTGTCGACGATGTGAACGTCGGCGTCCGCGGTCTCTTCGAGGCCCGTCCGCGCGATGTCGACCGGGTCGTCGTTGTCGGGGTTCCCGTAGAAATCGACCTCGGCGCGCTCGCACATCTGCTTCGCCTGGTCGTACGCGCCCGGCCGGAAGGTGTCCGTCTGGATCACCGCGGGGCGGAGCCCCTTCTTCGAGAACCACCAGGCCATCTTCGCCGCGGAGGTGGTCTTCCCCGACCCCTGGAGGCCGGCGAGGAGGATCGTCTGGTTCTCTAAGGGGAGCTCGGTGGAGTCGCCGACCAGCTCGACCATCTCCTCGTAGACGATCTTGAGGACGTGGTCCTTCGCGGTGGTGCCGCCCGGCGGCTCCTCTTCGAGCGCGCGGGACTTGATCGAGTCCGACAGCTCCATCACGAGGGAGACGTCGACGTCGGCGGACAGCAGGGAGCGCTGGATCTCCTTGACGATCTCCTCGACGTCGCTCTCGGAGAGTCGGGACTTCCCCTGGAGCTTGTCGAGGCTGCTCCGCAGGGACGTACCGAGGTCGTCGAGTACCATTTGCCGGAGCTAGGCGGGCGACGCGGTAAAGCTTTGTTCGTCGGCGGGCGGCGCGAGGGCTCGCCCCCGGCGGCCCGAGAGTCGACCGCCGCCACGGGTCCGAGATCCGGTCACTTTACCGGTGCGGCGCCGAACCGATCGGCGTCTCCGGCGATGGACCTCGATCAGCTCCGCTACTACACTCGCTGGCACGCGTTCGTGAACGAGGATCGATACCGTGCGCCGGCAGACCCGTGGGCGACGGTGCGGATCGACCCGACCGACCTGACACACCACAACCAGACGTTCCGTCTCGACCGCGGGGTCGGTCGCGTCGAGGGCGGCGACTGGGACATCGACGGACGGGAACCGTTCCGCGAGACGGCCGCGTACCGATCGATTCGGGGGCGCGAGGACGGCGACGCGTGGGAAGAGACGCCGATCTACCGCCGCGCGGCCGAACGCTTTGAGGCCGGAGAGCGCGTGCGCGGCTACGAGAGCATCGAGGAGTACCGACAGGTCCGCTGCGAGTACCTCGACGATCTGATCCGGTCGATCGAAGAGGACGGGTATCGTCCGAACACAGAGGTCGGTCACGAGCCGGCTTCGGGCGAGAACGCCTTCGAGACGGCGTACGCCCACCGGCTCGAACCGATAGTCGCGATCGGACGTGACGGCGAGATGCAGCTGTGCGAGGGGTTCCACCGAGCGTCGATCGCGTCGGTGTTAGGGATCGACAGGATCCCGGTAAATGTCCTCTGCCGACACGAGGAGTGGCAGCGGGTGCGGGACCGGATCGCGACCGATCCGTCGGTGGTTCGTGGTCCCGACGCGCCGATCGACCGCCGCGACCATCCCGACTTACGAGGACTCCTCCCGGACGCGAGCGAGTGAGCCGAGCGTGCGAGGAAACCGGCTCACTGACCGTCGCCGACGAGCCGCGGCACCGCGGCGTCGTCGAGCGCGGCACCGCGGCGGACGCCGAGCGCGGCACCGCGGCGGACGCCGACGAATCGCCCAAGGCAGGGTTGACTACCGATAGGCCGCGGTTCGCCCGCCTCAGACCTCCTCAGCGATGTACTTCTCGATCCGCGTCACGAGTTCCGGGCGGAACGTCCAGAACCCCTCCCAGACGTTCGGCTCGTCTTCGAGCGCGAGCAGCGCGACATGGTCGCCGTCGGCGCCGTCCGGGGGCGTGAACACGACGAACCACGACCGCTGATACGGGTAGGAGGTCCCGGTGTGGACGGTGAGCGGAAGCCCCGAGAGCGAATCCGCGTCGCCCACCCCGTACACGTGGACGTCGACGCCGGTCCCGGCGACGCGCTCGTACACTGACCGGGTGCCGCGCTCGTCGTCGATCCGCGAGAGGCGCTGGAAGGAGGCGCGCAGCGTTCCCGACCCGTGTTCGGCTGCGATCCGCTCTATCACGCGAGAGATGATGATGAGGAGGAGCTTCTCCTTGTTCGAAGCGGGGTACCCGCGGAGTTGAAACGGGACCTCGTCGAGTTCGATCGCGCCGGTCTTGTACAGGTCAGAGTTGATGAGCAGCACCGATTCGAGCAGTTCGTCGAGGGTCGAGCGCGCGACGACCGACCCCTCCTCGACGAGCGCGACCACGTCGTCGTCCGCCGCGGAGTCGGCCTCGACCTCGCTGACCGAGACGGGCTGGCCGTCGAGCAGCGAGTCTAACAGGTTTCGGACCGGGTCCGGCGACGACCGGTTCAGGAGGACGAGGTGCCGGTCCGGGGCCTCGATCTCGTCGAAGAACGAGCGGAGCGATTCGGCCATACGGCTATTCCGGCCGAGCGACTCAAAGCCCTTACTCCCCGTCGCGCCCGTCGACGAGCCGCGCGCCCGCCGCGTCGATCCGACAGACCTCGGGGTCGTAGCCCGCGTCGGAGAGCCCGGTGCCGAGCGCGAAGACCGTCCGGCCGAGCATCGCCATCGCGGCCTCGCCGCCGGCCGCGTCGACGGCCTCGACCGCCTCGGCGACTTCGGGGACGAGGAGGTCCGCCTCGCGGGCGAACTCACGGGCGGCGTCCATCAGCGTCGGCAGTCGCGGGTCCGCGCGGAGCCGGTCGAGCGCGTCCTCGCCGGCCGCCGTGAGCGCGTCCGTGTCGCCGTCGAGGACGGTCTCCGTCGACAGTTCGCCGAAGGTGACGTACTCGACGCGCGCGGTCGCCGGGACGCCGTCGAGCTCGCCGGCGCCCGGTGCGCCCGGTTCAAGCCGGACCGGGACGCCGCCGCGAGCCTGTGCGACCACGTCGCCGAGGCCGGTCCCGCGGCCGACCTCCGCGGCGTGGGCGATCCGGACGAGGTCGTTCTCGGTGCAGGCGCGGTCGAACGCGTGGTTCGCGGCGAGGGCGGCCCCCAGCGCCGCGGCGCCGGAGACGCCGAAGCCGGCCCCGATCGGGAGGTCGGTCTCGACCGCGACGTCGGCTGCGGTCGCGTCCAGTTCGGCGAGGACGTCGTCGACGGCGCCGATCGAACCGGCCTCGCCGTCGATGGTGCGCGAACCGCCGTCGGTCGCGTCGCTGCCGCCTCCGTCGCGGTCGCTCGCGTCGACCGCGTCGCCGTCGTTCCCGTCGCCGTCGACCGCGTCGGCCGGCGCCGACACCCGGACGGTCACGCCGTCGGCGAGCGTCAGCCCGGCGCCGCGCGACCCGGCGACCGCCGGGTCGCCGGCGGGGTGCGCGCTGAAGAAGGCGGTGACGTGGCCCGGGACGAACGCGGTCGCCCGCTGGCTGCTCATGTGCCCGCCGACGAACGGGCCGCGATTAACGGTTGTTATCCCGGGCGGAGCGGTCGCGGACCGGGGGACGGCTCGGTCGACGGGGGCGCTCGGGGCGACACCGCAGGCCTAAGTACCGGCCGGTCGAAGCCGGGCCGTATGCGAAACCAGTTGCGCCCCGTCCTCGCGGCCCTGCTCGCGCTGGTCTTCCCGGGGCTCGGGCACCTCGCGTTGCGCCGGTGGGGGCGGGCGCTGCTGTGGCACCTGACGATCGTCGGCGGCGGGGTCGCGCTGTTCGCGCTGTACGACGTAGAGCCCGTCGACCCGCTGGCCGACCCCGCGGCGCTGACGGCGGCGGTCCCGACCGACGTGACGCTGCCCATCGTGCTCCTGTCCGCGCTGTCGGCGCTCGACGCGTACCTCGTCGGCCGCGCCGACGCCGCCGAACGCGACCGCGCCGAGGCCGCCGCCGAGGCGATGCGGCGGCGGGCCGCGAGCGCCGACGGCGACGACGGACCGGGAGGCGGCCAGTCCCCGCCGCCGGCGGCCGCGACCGGCGAGGACGGCGAGACGCTGGAGGTGTCCTGTCCCAACTGCGGCAAGGAGGTCGACGCCGACCTCGACTTCTGTCACTGGTGTACCGAGCCGCTCCCGTGGGCCGAGTCGGACGCCCGGTGACGCGGACGGCCCACCGCTACCGAGAGACTGATTGCTCCGCCGCCCCGCGTGTCCGTGAACGGATGACTGGTGAGTCGCGATGACCGCGGCGGCCGCCGGGTTCGTCGGGGTGGCCGGGCTCGTCGGCGGCGCCGCGCTCGCCGCGTTCGCGGTGCTGCTCCCGGTCTGCGTCGGTCCGGACCGCATGCGGACCGTCCTCTCGGACCGCGACCTGCTCCGCGAGCGCGCCGTCGGGATCGCGCCGTACGTCGCGGGGCTCGCCCTCGTCCTCGCCGTCAACAAGGGGTCGATCCGGCGGATCGAGGCGTTCTCCTTCGAGTACGGCTACCGCGCGACGACCGCCATCTACGCGATAGAGGGCGACCTCGTGGCCGCGATACAGGACGCGGTCCCGCGGGCCGCGGTGTACTACTTCGGCCCGATGTACGTCGTCGGCTACGTCGTGCTGGTCGCGTTCCCGGTCGCGGCGTACGCGTTCGCCGAGCGGCTGCGCCCACTGAAGAGGCTGGTCGCGGCGTACGCGGTCAACTACGCGGTGGCGATCGCCTGCTACGCCGGGATCGTCGCGTACGGCCCGCGCAACTACCCGGCTGTGCCGGGCGCGGACCCGAGCGCCGCGCCCGTCGAGCCGCTGCTCCTCGACTGGTTCGGGGGAGTCACCCAGCTCACCTCGCAGGTGAACGCCGCCACGAACGTCTTCCCCTCCCTCCACACCGCGCTGTCGGTGACGGTGTTCCTCGCGGCCGTCTCGACCCACGAGGAGTTCCCGCGGTGGACCTACGTCGCGGGGGCGCTGGCCGGCAGCATCGTCGTCGCGACCGTGTTCCTCGGCATCCACTGGGTCACGGACGTCGTCGCCGGCGGCGTCCTCGCGGCGGGGAGCGTCGCGGCGGCGAACCGGATCGTCGACTGAGCGGCGATGTCGGTCCCCTCGCAGCGGAAGGGAGATCGAATCGCCCCGCGGCCGCGCCGGTAGTTTCTCACCGCTGATAACTGAGAGCCAACTATCATATAACCCCGCCGCGACAGTCCCGGTACGGACGCGAACGACGGACGGAACATGAGTCTGAATCCACGACGGTACGACGTACGGGAGCTGCGCCGGATCGCGGACGCGCCGCGAGACGGTGCGGACGGAGCGCCTCGGGAGCGGGCGCTCCGGCGGCCGAACCGGAACCGAGCCGAGCAGGCGGCGCGCTCGGCCGCGTTCACGGAGCTGCTCCAGCGTCGACGTGGTGCGCGGTTGAACGGCGACGGTCCGGGGGAGAAGCCGTACCTGACGGCGATCCCCGCGTCGCCCGCGGCGGAACGCGAGATCGGCGAGTGGCTCGGCTACCTCGTCGACGTCGGCGGCCACGTGCGGAGCCGGGACGCGCTGTCCTACTACGGCGAACTCGACTGGGTCGGCGACGACGCGGTCGCGGCGCTGACGCGCCGCCTAGAGGGGTTCGACGCCCCGACGCGCGACCGACCGTTCACGCCGGCGGACCACCGGATCAGCCTCGTCTCCATCGTCCGGATCGCTTCGTGTGCGAGTGACCAATGAGCGACGACGAATCCACGGACATCAACGAATCGGACGAATCGGCAGCGGTCGGCGTGAAATTAGGCAGCACTCGAACGGTGCTCGACATCCCCGACGGCCGGGGCGGCCGCGAGCGCCACTCGGTGCTGACCTGCTTAGCGACCTACGAGGACGCCATCACCGGCGAGGAGAAGGTGCTGTTCGGCGAGGAGGCCGCGGTCGAGTACCCCGACCGCGTGCGCTTCATGCTGCGCTCGGGGCTCCCCGAGGACGACGACAGCGTCGCGGACGCCGAGCGCTTCTTCGAGGCGGTCGTGGACGCCCACGACGTGCCCGAGGACAGCGCGGTCGTCTACGCCGTGCCGACCATCGACAACGAGGCCGGCGTCGAGAACCTCAAGTCGGTGATCGAGGGCTCCTCGATCGGCGGGGTCGAGACGCGGAGCTACCCCGAGTCGCTGTGCGGGGCGATCCCCGCCTACGGCGACGACCTCGACGCGATCGACGAGGTGTTCGTGTCGGTGAACCTCGGCTCGACGACGATGGAGGCGTGCGCCTACCGGCGCGGCGAGCAGCTCTCGCCGTTCTCGACCGGCTCGGTGACGGGCAACGAGGTCGACCGCCGCATCGTCGCGGCCGTCGAGGAGGAGACGCAGGGCCGCGTCCACATCGACCGGACGACCGCCCGGGAGTACAAAGAGCAGCACGGCGACGTGTACGACTTCGAGCCGTTCACCGACGTGGTCCAGCAGCCGGGCGGCGGGAGCCACGAGTTCACCGTCGACCGCGGCGTCCAGGAGCCGATCGACCGGTACATCGACGAGGCGGTCGACGTCGTCGCCAACGAGTTCCTCCCCGAGCTCGCGAACGACCACATGAAGCCCTACCAGTTGGCGCTCGGACGCCCGCTCGCCATCACCGGCGGCATGGCGTGTATCCCCGGGCTCACCGAGGAGTTCGAGAAGCGCCTCAGCGAGGAGCTCGACCGCGACGTCGAGGTCGTCTCGCCCGAGGACCCCGCGACCGCGGCCGCGGACGGTGCGGCGCGCATCGCGGCGCGGCTCGTCTGAGCGCCGCGCGAGCGGTGCGATTTTCCGTATTTTTAGACCCACAGCGGCCGCTCCGCGATTCGCTGATCGGGACCGACTTGGTGGCGCGTGCCGACGAACGCCCGGAGGGCGTGAGTCGCACGCGCGAGGGAGCGGTGAGCGCTCGCGGAGCGCGAACCGCGAGGCTGGGGAGGCGTGAGGTTGCGGTCGCGGCGTGGGGCTTCGGCGGTGTTCGCTGACGACTTATCGGCAATCAGTCATCCGCAGTCACCCGACGCGTCAGCGACGGGGATTCCGGTTCAACCGCCGCTATTTACACATCGAAGAGCCGCTCGGCGTCGTCCGCCTGCCGGCGGTAGATGCCCCGCCCCTTCAGCCGCGGGACCTCGTGACGGTGGAGCCGCTCCGCCTCGGTGTCGTACACGAGCGGGAACACGTTCGTCCGTCGCTTCGCGACCGTGAACCCGGACATCGCGTCGAGCAGCGCCGCGTCCGGGTCCGGCGTCGCGAGCGTCACGTAGCCGACGGGCGTCGGCGCCTCGCCGCCGTCGGCGCGTCCCGGGCGGGGGTCGACGGTGTCGGCCAACACGTCGCGGAGCGCCGCCGCGGCGTCGAGCAGCGTCTCCGCGTCTGTCCCGTCGGCCTCGACGAGCGTCGCCAGCACGACCACCTCGCCGAGCGTGTCGTCCGTCTCGCTGGTCGCCCACAGCCGCTCGAACGCGTCCGTCCGCTCGTCGACCGCCTCGAAGCCGTGCTCGCGCCGGTTCGCCGCGACCGCCGCCCGGTAATCGGAGATGTCCATGTGACACCCACGATCCGCATGGTAAAAAATGACACACACGATCGGCGGGCGGACCCCCGACAACAAGGCTATACGCGCGCCGGTGCTGTCGGACCTGTGACACCGACTCGACGGCGGTACCTCCGCGGCGTGTGCGGGGCGAGCGCGGGCGGACTGCTCGCACTCGCCGGGTGTGCGTCGACGGGCTCCGACGGCGGCGGTCCCGGCAGCGACGGGTCCGACAGCGACGGCCTGCCGGGGTCGGACGGGAACGACACCGACGCCGGCGGGACGCGCCCCGAGGGGACCGGCGGCCCGGGCGTCTCGATCGTCGCCACTGACGGCGACGCGGACTTCCCGGTCCGGCCGAGCGTGGCGGTCACGCGCGAGGCCGCGACGACCGACCACCCGCCGCAGTTGCGCACGACGCTGACGAACGCGGGCGACGAGCGGGTGCGCGTCGGCGAGGGGCGCGCCGTCCACTTCGAGTACGTCTCCGACGCCGACGGCGCGCTCGTCTGCCTGCCGGGCGACGGCGAGTACCCCGCCGAACCCGACTGCTGGCGGCTGACCGACGCGATCGCCACGACCGAGGAGTACCGGACGTTCGCGCTCGACCCCGGCGAGTCGAGCGAGCGGCTCGTCGACCTGTACGCGACGCCGGGCGAGGACGCCTGCCTCCCGGTGGGCGAGTACCGGTTCGAAACGACGGTGTCGGTCGTGGCCGACGACGCCGAGCCCCGGTCGTCGGCGGCGTGGGGGTTCTCGGTAGTGCTGGAGTGACCGCCGGACGCCGATCGGCTCCGCGGTCGCCGCGGGAAATATATATCCCCCAATAGCCCTCTTAGGAAGCGTTAATCACGCGGGTCGAAACGAACGGGTATGAACGACGACGCCGTGACGTTCGGGTTCGTCTGCGTCCAGAACGCCGGCCGCAGCCAGATGTCTGCGGCGTTCGCGGAGCGCGAGCGCCGCGAGCGCGGCCTCGACGACCGCGTCGAGGTCGTCACCGGCGGCACGCACCCGGCCGAGGAGGTCCACCCCGAGGTCGTGGAAGCGATGGGGGAACTCGGAATCGACCTCTCCGACCGCGTCCCCCGCGAGGTCTCGACCGCGGAGCTGAACGCCTGCGACATCGTCGCCACCATGGGGTGCTCGACGCTGACGCTCGCCGACGGCGTCGAGGCCCGCGACTGGGCGCTCGACGACCCGCACGGGCAGGAGATCGAGCGCGTCCGCGAGATCCGCGACGAGATAGAGGAGCGGGTCGTCGCCCTCTTCGACGAGTTCCTCGACGAGGCGTAGGTGGCGCCGGACTTCGAGGCCCGGGGCTCGCGGTGGAGTTCGGAAGATAGTCCCGGGCGGATTCGAACCGCGAGGACTCGCTGCGCTCGTCCTCTGGGTTCGAACCCCTGAGGATATTTGCGCCTCACGAGATTGTTCGGCGCAAAATAGTCCCGGGCGGATTCGAACCGCCGTCAATGGCTGACTTCGGGCATCCGACGGGGCGTTCCAGCAGAAACGCCCAACAGCCGCGTGTGAGTCGCGGACGCGGACGGATTCCCTCCAAAGGCCATTATGATTGGCCACTACACCACGGGACTGCGAGTTTGGCTAACCGGCGGGCACTCAAGTACGTTACTCTCCGCGGCGCGTCGGGAGCGTCTCCCGACTACGCGCCCTCCTCGATCCGGTCGAAGCGCTCCTCGAAGTTCTCCCGACAGGAGCCGCAACAGAAGTGGTACAGCGTCCCGTCGATCCGGGCCGACTCCCCCTCGGCGGTGACGGTGTTCCCACACTCGACGCACTCGACCGCGAGGTCCGCGTCGCCGACGGCGGGCGACCACTCGTGGGCGTCGAGCGGTCGGACCGACAGCTCGGTCACGGCGTCTAAGCCGACCGCGTCGTCGACGAGGTCGCGGGCGGTCCCCTCCTCGACGCGCGCGACGACCGTCACCTCGCCGTCGGCGGTGAGGAAGGCGTGTTCGACGCGCTCGTGGGCGGCGACCGCCTCGTGGACGCGCTCGGCGTCCGCGGGCGCGACGGCGAGCGTCGCGAGGACCCGCAGCCCGTCGGAGAGCGCGTCGCCGTCGATCCGGAGCGTGAACCCCTCGATCACGCCCACCTCGCGGAGGCGGTCGACGCGGTCCGACACCGCGGGCGCCGACAGGTCCACGCGCTCGGCGATGTCGCTGTACGGGCGCCGCGCGTCGGCCAGCAGCAGCCGGATGATCTCCCGGTCCGTCTCGTCGAGGGTGCGCATGGGCGGGCGTTCGACCGGCGCGGGCAAAAGCGGTCCGGGCGGTCGGGCGACGCGAGCACGACCCCGGGAACCGGTCGCCTGCGGGGGCGACAGAAAGGCAGTTGTGTCCGCGGCGGCTACGGTCGCGTATGACGACGATAGACGTCGACGGCATGTCGTGTTCCGGCTGCGAGGACAACGTGACCGACGCACTCGGCGAGCTGCCGGGCGTCGAGTCCGCGAGCGCCGACCACGAGGCGGGGACCGCGACCGTCGAGGGCGACGTGGACGTCGACGCCGTCGTGGCCGCCATCGAGGACGCCGGCTACGAGGCCTCGGCGTAGGCGACGGGTCCGAGCCGAGCGCGATCGGATTTTTGTTACTAGGTGGCACGACTCGCACGCGCAGCGCGAGCAGAGCATCATACCCGGCGGGGTCCGCCCCGGCCGACGCGACCGACGCGACGGAGCGTCCCGGGATCGTCGCACCTATGTCCCGGAGTCGCGCTCGCGGTGACATGGACACCGTACTTGTCACGGGAAGCGCCGGCGGCGTCGGCGCGCGGACGGTCGACGCGCTCGCCGACGCGGGCCGCGAGGTCGTCGCCGTCGACCGGCGGACGCCCCCGAGCGATGAGCGCCGCGACGGCGTCGACTACGCGGCGGCGGACCTCACCGACTACGGGGAGACGCGACAGGTGATCGAGGCGGCCGCGCCCGACGCGGTCGTCCACCTGGCCGCGATCCCGCACCCCGAGGACCACGCCGGCTCGCGGGTGTTCGCGAACAACGTCGAGAGCGCGTACAACGTCTTCGACGCGGCCGGCGCCGCGGGCGCCCGGATCGCGTGGGCGTCGAGCGAGAGCCTCTACGGCACCGTCTTCGCCGACGACGACTGGCTCCCAGACCGCCTCCCGATCGACGAGGCGACGCCGACAGAGCCGGAGGACCCGTACGGCCTCTCGAAGGTCGTCGGCGAGGAGATCGCGGCCGCGGCCGCCCGCCGCCACGGCGTCCCCGTCGTCTCGCTGCGCCTCTCGTGGGTGACCTACCCGGGCGACGAGCGGCGCCGCGAGGCACGGGAGACGTTCGACCCCGCGACCGCCGACCCGAGCGGCAACTGCTGGTCGTACGTCGACGTGCGGGACGCGATCTCGGCGATCGAGGCCGCGATCGACCCCGAGACCGCGATCGAGGGCCACGAGGCGGTCCTGATCGTCGCCGCGGAGAACTTCCTCGGCCGCGACACCGCCGCGACGATCGAGGCGGCGTTCGGCGACCTGCCCGCCGACTGCGACCTCGACGGCGACGAGTCCGTCTTCGACTGTACGAAGGCGGAGCGGCTGCTCGGGTGGGGGCCGGAACACTCCTGGCGCGACGAGGTCACAAACACCAGCTGACGCCTTCTCTCACGGAATGGCGGGCTTTGTATGAGTTCTATAAACGCTGTTCTCGCCCAATTAGGGGCTAGGATGCCAAATTCTTGAACGTAGGTGATACACGAGAGGTTGACACACAAATTTATATATTTTGAAACTACTTGTGAAACATTGTCATGTCGCGGCGTACAGATCGGCCAGGTCGCCCCCAGAACGAACAAACAGACTGGCGGGACCGGGACAGTCGCGAACACCGGGGGGATCGGGACAGAAGACAGAAAGGAAGACTATCCGAGCGATCACCGCGCCACGCCGGATCTCGACGGCTCCGAAGTGCGAATCGAAGTTTCCTCTCGGTGTCTGGAATCGCGCTACTGACCGCGACGAAGGCGGCTGACGCGGCTACGACTGCAGTCGGACTCGCGTACGTTCCCGGGGTCTACGAGGCGAACACCGCGGTCGCGTTCCTGGTCCAGCAAACAGGCGTCGCTACCGGACTTCTCGTTACCTCCTTCGCGGTCGTGATCGCGATAACACTCGTCACCGAAGTCGCTTCTATCACCGTGTGTGCGCGTCGGTCAGACGCCCACCTCGCAGCGGTGATCCGCTTGGTGGGATACGGCCTCCCGTCTGTGCTGTTCGCGGCTGTGTCGATGTACAACGTCACTAAACTGCTGGCCGGTATCGAAGCAGCACAGCTGTTTTGACAGTACTCTGACGGCTAACACGCAGGTCCGTAGCAGGTGTTCACTTACGGTTCGACGGCGGGGAGGGTCGACCGTTAGTCCGGAGTGTCGGTTTTGAGAATGGGTTCCACGGCGTCGACGCTTCGATGTCCCGGAACTGTTTATCACACGAGGGGCACGACGCCTCCGACAACATCGACAGATCGACGGTCATGTCGCAGTTTTCGCAGCGTCCGGTATCGATTCCCTTTCGGACCGCCTGCTTTCGGAGCGTGTCGAGCGCCTCGCGGTCCTGTTTGGCGTCAACCATGGTATCGACGGAACTCGAAAGGTCGGTCACCCGGCCGTCAAACTCACGAACCGTATCAAGGATTTGGCTAAATAGGGCCTCGATCTGATCGAATTCCTCGTCGATCCACGTCTCGAACTCGGCTTGCGTCTCTTCAACGTCTTCAAGCCTCGCTTCGACGGAGTCGATTCGGTTTGCTAAATCGCCGTCATCCTGATCCACGCGAGATTCGAGCGACTGGATCTCGCTGTGAAGCCGGGTCACGTCGTCGGAAAGCCGGTCAGTAAACTCCTCTTGTCTGGATCGCTGCTGCTCGACATCGAGCGAGAGGTCAGCGACCTGCCGTCGCATCTCGGCGACCCGTCTGGTGAGTTCGACCTCTGTCGGGCTGAGGTCATCTCGAGGGTCGAGGTCGTCCGGGCTGATTCGGTCTCCCGACTCCGAGTCCGATGAATTCGGTGTGGACGCCTCGTTGCTGCCCGGCGTCTCCGTTTCAGACGGCGCATCGTTCTCGGTTGGTCTCCCCCGAGGCGGGTTCCAATCTTGGTCCTTCTCTGACGCTGTGTTTCCCGGAGCAGACGCAGAATCAAGGGCGATGTCGCCCATCTCGTCGAGGGCCCAGAATGCGGAAACAAGTTGGTTCAGGAGTTCGTGTTCCGTCATACCTCGGGACTCCGCGGTGTGTTTCACCCACTGCTGGAAGGTATCGGCGTCGACCGCGGTGTCGTTTTCGTTGTCCCGAGTACCCATTACGTCAGTAAGCTACGAGATTTGCCTGTTTAATTCTTGGGTGTTGACGCTTACTCGCGGCGAAATAGGCGTCTTGGGGGATTAAGCTCCACCGAGAGTTGGTTAAAAACGTCTGATTCCGTAGAAAACTGGAATAGCCCGCGCTGAATCCGTTCGGTTACGATAGTTTTATAATATGAAACTACTAGTACGATAAATAGTATCAGGATGTCAGAACGCGACGGCCGCCTCATCGTGCGGGCCCGATCCGACCGATGGCCGCAGCCCTCTTTTCCGTCCCGACAGCGAACCGCGTCGGAGGACGACCACCGACAGCCATCGGCGACGCGGAACGAGCGTCGCCCGCAGACGCTTCCCCGGCAATGACTGGATCCGACGGGTCCGACGAAGAGCCCTCGGGAAACCGGTCCGATCGCGCCAGCAGGTTCAGCGAGATCGCCTCTGAGTTCTCCGACGAGTTCGACGTACAATCGGAGGGCGGCCCCGATCCAGACCGCGAGAGCGAGTCACCGGATACCGACGCCGACACAGGCGATCGAACGGGCGAATCGAACGCCGACAACTGGGAGTGGATCGGCGACGGCGAGTCCGAGGTTGCGACCGATCGAAGCCCGTCCGCGTCGCGAGCGAGCAATGCCTCAGAAGGATCGAACAGCGGCAGTCGGCTGTGGAACGGCGCGCAGATGGACGACAAACCGGTCGAGAGGGATCCGACAGACAGTGAACCGATCGGAAGTGGGCCTACAGACAGCAAACCGACTGAGGACAGACCGACAGACGACGAATCAGTCTGGGACAGTTCAACGGAGGACGACAAATCGGTCTGGGGAAGTGTAACGGACGACGAATCGGTCAAGGACAGTCCGACGGGAGGCGGCACGGAGCAGACCACGGTTGACGCGGCCGGAGCAGGATCCGAACCGAGCCCGAACAGGAGAACCGACACGACGAGCTCAGACGGAAGCACCGACGCGGCGGGCAACCGGATCTGGAACGAGAGCGTGACGGCGAAAGAGCCCTCCACGACAACCAGAACAGCTCGCGCGCCGTCAGACGGAGGCGTGTCGACTGAGTCCCCAGTGACCGACACCCCGGGAGCGCCGGACGCGTCCGGCCTCACAGAAGACGAGTCGGTCCTTGACGGTGATCGATTCGACCGCGGAACGAACGTGCTGATCCAGTCGGAGTCGCGGGCGGAACGGACCCAAGACGGCTGTCACGAGCTGCTGTTTGGGCGCGGAAGCGACCGTGATCCGTACGTGCTGCTCGTCCGCTACCAGCCGATGGACGGCGAACGGCTGGAAGGCATCGCCTCGAAGGGGCATCGTGTCCACGTGATCTCTGTCGGGTACGCGCAGTCGGTCCCCCCCACAGCTGATGGAACGGTCGAGGTCACGCAGATCAACAATCCGAACGACATTACCCGGCTCGGGATTGTCGTCTCGAGACTCACACAGGAGTGGTCGACCGACGACCGCGAGATACGCGTCTGTTATGACTCGCTGAACGTCCTGCTGAACTACCGAGATGTGAAGAACGTGTTCCGATTCCTCCACGTGTTTCTCAGTACGTTCACCAAGACGGACGCCGTCGCACACTTTCACGCCGACCCGCTCGAAGGCGATCCGCAGTCGATTAACACGCTCAAGCCACTGTTCGACGAGGTCGTCTCGATGGACTCAACCGGAACGTACGTAGAATAAATGAGCGTGGATAGACCAGAGACACCGCAGAAAGCGCCCGTTGAGATATCGCCGTGAGCGACATCGATCGATCACTCCGGATCCGCGCCTTCTTACAGAAGTGGTCGGGCGTCCTCCTTGCTCTGCTCCTCATTCTCGCCGCAGTCGGCGGGTGGTGGAGCTATCAGGTCCACGCGACGCAGGAAATCGAACGTGAACAGGTCACCGTCGAACAGTGGAGCGAGTCGACGGCGTACGAACACAGCGCGGTGATCACGAACGACTCCCTCGTGTTCAATGAGGGGGAACGCGTCCGAGACCGACCGGTGTACTACGTGAATCTATCTAGGGAACTCGACGTGACGTACGTGTACGAACACACGGCCGAGACCGGCTCGGTGAACGTCACCACCGATGTCCGGCTCCAGTACCGCGGGGTCGAGGGAGAGACAGTGCTCTGGCAGTACGCCGAGCCGCTGGCAAGCGGCCAAGACGAGGGAGTTACGAACGAGGACAACCACACCGTCGACGCGGCCGTAGAGATCGAGTCCGTGTTCGAGACGATCCGAACGATCGAACAGCAGCTCGGCGTAGCCGGAACGATAGAGATCCGGATCGTCGCGGTGTCGTCCGTCGAGGGGACGCTGGGGGGGCAGTCGGTGAGCGAGACCTACGAGAGCACGATGCCGATGACGGTTAACCCGCAGACGTTCCGCGTGCTGGAAACGAACACCGTCGACGAGCCGGGTCAGCGAACGGAGACGGTCGAGCGGCCGGTCGATCCGGGGACAGCCGAGGCAGTCGGGTCGATCCTGCTTGTGCTCCTCGGAGTCGGCGGCGCTTTGGGTCTGGTTTTCGCGCAGCGGAGCGGGTATGCCACCGTCTCTCCCGAAGAGCGTGAACTCCTAGAGATCCGACAGCAGGAACAGGAGTTCTCCGAGTGGATAACCAACGGGACGTTCCCTTCGGAACGCGACTACGAGGCGACGATCCTCGTCGACGACTTAGAGGGGTTAGTCGACGTCGCGATAGACACGAACAAACGCGTCATCAAAGACGAGCAGCTCGGGGTGTGTACGGTCCTCGACGGCGAGTTCGCGTATTTGTACGTCCAACCAGACTCGCCCGCGAGCGACTGGCTCGTCAACTACGCCGACATGACGATGGACGAGTTCCAAGAGTTCGACTTCTGAGTCAGTGGTTTCGTTCGGCGACAGTGCGGTCCAGCTTTCGCGAGGGGGTAGCCCGGCTCATGTCCGGGACGTTCGGTACCGCGGTCACGAGGCGCTCACGGCGGTTCGTCGATGTCGCCGAGGCGGTACCGCCGACTCTGTATCACCTGTGCGATGGAGGAAGCGAGGAACACTCCGACGATGACGGCCGCCCACCCGAGCGCCGGAACCGGCTCCGTGGGGACGAACCCAGTCCAGATACCGCCGAGGACGACAGCCGACAGAAGCGAGATCCCGAGGTAGTAGACCCCCCACGGGATCGACCCTTCGGGGACCACGTCGAGATAGACGTCGAGCGTTTTGGCCTCCTCGGTGAGCTCGATTTCGTCGCCCTCATATTCAATCATCCCGGCATCGGCCAGCCGGTCGAGGTGGGTCTGCTGGAGCGAGGTGTACACGCGCTTGCGCTCGGCGGAGGTGAGCTCGGGGACGGACTTGTCCTGCTCCCGGGCAGCCACCTGCTCGGCGAGATCGGAGAGGGTGATCGGATCGTCGGCCTGTTTACAGAAGTGGATCACGTATCGGCGGCGGTGGTTGCTCAGCAGGTCGTAAAGCTCGTTTTTTTCCGGAGGCGTATATTTCCGTTGCTCGCTGGTCGACACGCTACGTCACCTCCAGCGATATCCGCGTCCAGGCGAGCGTCTCGCACATGTGAGTCACTGCCGTCATTTCTGCGCCTCTCGTCGCTTGAGATTGGAGGCCACAGGCCGGCCGGAAACGAGCGCTCGCCCGAACCCCGAAGACCAACGTATGCTCCCACACATACTGTCAAATAGGCTATCTTGAGTCGATATAATTATTTGGGTGTGCCGCCGGACTCACTTGATCCCGAGCGCGCTCGCGACCGCGTCCGTGTCGGCGATGTCGATCGCCGCGGCGTCGTCGCGAAGCGAGCGGAACCGCTCGACGTGGCCGTTGATCGTTTCGGCGTCGGCGTCGTCTCGAGCGGCTCGCGCGGCCGAGAGCGCGGCGTTCGTCGCGTCGGCTTGGAGCGCGGTCTCGTCCACAGCGGTCTCACAGATGTCCGCCGTCTCGCCCGCATCAATCTGGGCCGCGAGGTCTGCGGCCTCAGCGAAGCCGTCCTCGGCTTCCTCGTAGCCGGAGAGCGCGGTTTCGATCGCATCGACCGCGTCTGCGTACGCCTCCTGATTGAACGCGGTGACCCCCTCGTCGCGGGTCATCGTCGCGTCGTTGCGGGCGCCGAGCGCGTTATCGTACTTCGTGACAATCTCGCGGGACTGACTGTTGCTTCCGCCAGTACCGCCGTCTCCGCCGATTTCATCCGGGAGTGTGTCGAGACAGCCAGCGATCGAAGAGAATCCGAGTGACACGGTGGATGTGATCGCAGCTCGCCTACCGATCATGATTCCTAAACTACCAATTTGTCTGCTTCCACGCAGCCGAATTACTTGAATTCAGGGGAGAGTTGGAGGGCGGTGTTCAGGTGAGAACGAAAATGGGTGGTAGTGCGTTCCGAATTGAATGGCGGTTCCCGATTTTCGGGGTGCTACACACTAGGTTAGATGTCGTCGGTGCTACTCAAGGTACCAAACTGGAGCTCCTTGACTAGCTGAACAGTGTCGTTCGCGCCTCCGTCACCGAATACGTCTGCTTTTCCGGGCGTTGCGATGTCTCTGATCGTTCCTGCGTGGCCACTCAGATCGACGGTGAGGTCGATTGAGACGATATCACCGGTGTCTACGGTGACACCGTTATTCGCGACAGTCTGATTGTCCGGATTAGACGGCGGGTCAGTAGAACTGCCTGTCGATATTTGACTGCCACCGTTTACCTTGAACTGGAAGATGTCCCACACGCTGGTCGTGTTCAGTTCCTCGGTGCCAGGCGAGCTAGAGACGGAACTACCGAAGTCGTTAAACTTGATACCGACATCAAGTTCCTCTGTTCCGGGGTTCCGAATCTGGAGTACCTCGGAGAATGTCCCTTTGTACGGGTCACCAACAGCGCTGTTAACCGCAGCGTTAGAGTGATTCCGGCCGACCCGATTCGGAACAGCCAGCTCGATGCGGAACGGGTCCCCGTCGTCACCGTTCGGTCCCCCAACGACGCCGTCGCTGACGTACATCGCGGGCAGGTCGTCCGGATCATCGATCGCACCGTTGAGTCCTGAGCTGTCCACTCCGTCGAACAGTTCATTACCGCCAGCGATATATGGCGGATCGGTTGCTCCGTAGTCGTAGTCTCCAGTTTGGCCCCCGTCTCTAAACGCTGGACCCGCCTCGATAGCGATGTCGTCCTCGACAACGACCCGCATGTCTGCCGTCGCGTTCGCACTAGCATTGAACGCCGCCGACGAGAAGACCGCGCCGCTCCCTGTTGCTAACGCCCCGAGACCGATCACCATACTGCGTCGCTTAACCATGTGGCTTCCACCTATTTGCCTACTGTAGAGCTATCCACTTAATATTAGGTTACTTGAAACGTTCGAAGGGACGACCTGACCCCGGAAGAGACGACGAGCCCCGTTTCAGGCGGGGCTTGACCGCGAAGGTGGCGATCAACAGACCGACAGACGAGAGTCGAATGGCCCTGCTTTACCCAATATTGCGTGACACGGTACCACACTCAGATTACTGCGTCCGATCATACCTCTCGGTGATCAATCACTCCTCGTTTATCGCAGCTATCTCTAACATGACGCTCGACTGCTCAGGGAGCGTTTCGAGGTCGCCAGGCGCGTCGCTCGCGATCAGATTCACCACGACGCCGAACGTGACCGCATCGCCGGCGTCGAACGTCTCGTCGGGGTCCGCGAGCAGCGTTGTCCGCCCCTCGTCGTCCGTCCGCGTCCGCCCGTCCGCAGAGACCACCCGGAGCGTCTCGGTGACCCCCAACGACTCAGAACCCCCGTCGGTCGCGGAAAACGAGAAAGCGAGCCGGTCGTACGGCACATCGCCGTTGTTCGTCACTTGGACGAGATCCTCGAACCGCGAGATCGCCCGCTGGTTCAGCTGTCTTATCACGATCTCGGTGACTTCGCCGTCGTCGTCAGTGCCGACGTACTCCGCGTTCGCGCGGGCTGGCGTGAGCGTCAATTCCGAGGAGACGATGACCCGGAGGTCCGCCGCCGCGGTCGTACCGGAGAGAAACGAGGCGGAGCTGACGACGGCGCTGCCGAGCGCCATGGAGGCGAGGCCGAGTGCGGTCTGTCGTCGTGTGGGCATCGTGGTTCGGATCGGGAGGTTGCCGCTCGTACCCACCTTCGTCGCTCGACGGCTTTGTATTGGGGGGCTTTCCGTCGTCGTCGCGTGTCATCGAGTTCGAGGCCCCGGTTCAGCCTCGTCGATACTCGTTTCAAGCCCGTCAATACCACTGTTCAGGGAGGTCCCGTAGCCGTTCAAGTGACTCAATACAAAGTGGGTAGGGCCACACGGTGTAGGTATGGCAAGCAGACGAAGCGTCCTGATCGGACTGGGTAGCTTAGTGGCAGGCGGCGGCGCGCTCCTCGGTACGGGCGCGTTCACGACTGTGACGGCAGAGCGGACGGTCAACGTCGAGACGGCGGGAGACGCCAGCGCGTTCCTCGGACTGACGCCCGCGGACCGTGACGGAAGCGGGGGCAACGAGTATGTCGATAGTCCTGGTGATGGCACTATCGAGATAACCCTCGTGAATAACGACGATACCGATGGTAACGCGTCTGGCCTCAATCAGAACGCGAAGACTGTCTTCCGAAATCTGGTCACGATTACGAACAACGGTACGCAAGATGTGGAAACACTCAATCTCGAGTTTATTACCGGTGGTGATCTCACAGAGAGCGAGCTTGACAGCGTATTTGATTTTACTGTTTCCCCTAGCGGAAACGGGAATAACGGCAGCCAATCAACAATAGATAACGGAGACGACGTGATTTCAGACAGCTACTATTCGGATAATTCGCCACTCAGCGCTGGGGAGTCGATTAATTTTGGAATTTCGATTAATTTGCTCGATAGCGGGGTTAGCGATCTGCCTGCGGATGGTAGTTATACGCTTCAGATAACCGCTGAAACTGCGAATACTAACAACTAATATCGTCGGTTCACCACGGCGCCCCGACGAGTCCCGTTCGTTCCAGGCACCGTATTCGATGGCTGGCGACACCGGCTCGCCGCCAAGAATATACGTTAACACCAAGAAAACGGAGATAATCAGCGGTTATCGGTGATTTAGTCCCATGGGTCGAAAACGAAGTCGAGACCGCTCGCGTGGCGGGTCAAGCGGAATCGTCAGCCGCCGCAAAGTCATCGGCGTGCTCGCCGCCGGGGGAATCGGAGCCGCGGCTCTCGAAGGCACTGGTGCTTTCACCACAGTCGACTCACAACGGGATCTCAGCGTCGTGTCGACCGGCGACGACGAGGCGTTCATCGGCGTCGCTGGCGGGCAAGTGAGTGGGTCCGACGGGGATACCGTCGCGCTGTTCCGGCTGACAAACCGGTTCGATCGGCCGCTGACGAGGATTTCGGCGACGGTCGTCAGCTCTGGAAATCCGATCGACCCGGGGACGGTACAGACGCCGGACCGGCTCTCGCCCGGCGGCTCCGGCGACATACGAGCTGCGCTCAACTGCGGCACCGACGGTGCCGTTAAGCTGCGGATCGTCGCCTCCAGCGCGAATCAACGCGTTGAGTTCACGCGGACGGCACAGGTCACGTGCGAGAGTGTCGACGTGTGCGCGCCCCGGGAGCTCCCCTCCGGATGCGTTATTAACAAGGTTCCAAGGAAGTCCACCGACTGTAGCGTCGTAATCGACACGCCGAACCAGATCAAAGAGAATGTGGCGGGCAACACCACGATCGGGGGCGCGGCCGAGTTCCGCTCGGAGAGCCAAGTCGACCTGAAGCTCAGGGGGAATTCGACCGTTCGAGAGTATCTCAGGATCGACACGCCGAGTCAGATCGGCTTGGACATTGGCGGCAACAGTCGCGTCCAAGGCGTGATCAAACTACAGACGGAGTCGCAGGTCGAGTTCAACGTGTCGACGCCCGTCGGTGGAGGGGTCTGCGTCGAGAACGCGGGAGAGGTGACGTTCTCACCGCGCGGCGCCGCGATCAACGGCGGCGTGTCGCTGACCTCCACGGACCAGGTGACCGTCGAGAGTCTAAAGAACGCGACGACGGGTCCGATCACGATCGACGCCGACGGGCAGGTGAAGTTTGCCGGGGCGAAGAACGCAACCGTAACCGGGCCGGTGTCGGTGACTGCGGCAGGTCAAGTCAAGTTGGACAAGCTGGTTGGCGTCTCGACCGGGCCGATAACGGTCGACGCCGACGGACAAGTAGACGTTCTCACCGATAGCGACACAACCCTCGACGGCGGCGTCAACGTCACAGACGCCGGCGGCCAGATCACGCTCGATTTCGCGGCAACAGAGATCGCCGGAGGCGTCACGTTAGCTAACGAGAGCCAGGTGAAAATGTCGCTGACGGACGGCTCGGCCGTTGGGTCCGCCGTTGACATCGACACCGAGAGTCAGGTGGACATCGACCTGACCGGCTCTTCGATCGAGGGCGACCTGAACGTCGACACCGAGAGCCAGGTCAAAATCCATCTGACAGATAGCCAAATAGATGGGACAGTGACGGTCGAGTCGGAGAGTCAGGTCGACGTCGTACTGGACCAGTCGTCAGTCACCGGCGATCTCTCGATCTCGACTCCAAGTCAGATCACCGTTTCTGACTGTTCGGCCGTCCAAGGAGAAGTCAGCCCACAGCGGGCGTGTCAATAGGGATCGTCGTTCTGGTTCCCCCGCGCTTTTATCGGTGACGACGCAGAACGTGACACAAACCGGATGCCCCGGGACGCCGACGCGACGGTCCTGATCATCGAAGACGACCGCGAGGAGGTCGCGGAGTACGCCGATTGGCTGGAGGAGTACGTGGTTCGAACCGCGGTCGACGGCGAGCGTGCGCTCGACGCGCTCGACGCGGATGTCGACGTAGTACTTCTTGACGGCGAGCTCGCTGACCCGACCGCCGAGGAGCTGCTCGGCCGGATCCGTGCTCGTCGCCCTGACTGCCAGATTGGCCTTCTCTCGGGCATGAGCGTCGGCGACGACGTTCTTCGCCTCGACACCGACGAGTACGTTCCGCGGCCGATCGACCGCGACGAGCTCCGAGAGACGGTCGCCCGGCTCGTCGACCACGGGGCCGTGGAGGGCGCCGTCGAGACGTACCTCTCGCTCGTGGCTCGACGCCGACGGATAGAGAACCGACGCGATGACGCGGATCTGGCTGACGACGAGCACTACCGAGAGCTGACCGGCGAGATCGCCACCCGTCAGAGACAAATCAACACACTGCTCGCGGAAATCGGCGACCCGGTCGCGGGTGCGAGCGATGAGACGGGCGCTCCGCCCCCTAGTGGCGCCGAGATGACCGAGAGCGGTGGAGGCGGACCGCTGTACCAAACCCGTCCCCGCGAGTTTTACGGCCTCTGGTTTCTCGCCGTGCTCACGTATGGGGTCGGTGACGTCGTCTCGACGCTGTACGCGACGGTAGCGGTCCCTGGACTTATCGAGGCGAACCCGATCGTCGGGACGCTGCTCTCCTCAAGCGGACTCCCCGGGTTCCTCCTGTTGAAACTACTCGTGTTGTTCGTGTTGATCTCCGTCAGCGTCCAAGGCGCACGACGGCGCGAACGGTTCTCCTACTACTGGCCGCCGGTCGTCGCGACCGGGATCGGACTGTTGCTCACCGGCTGGAACGTTCGCTTAGTGATCGGGGCGTGACCGACGCGGGCACCGAGTCGGTCAGCGCCACCGTCTGATAGCCCGGCGAACGCGGTCAGAGAGGGACAGATCACGGCCGCGATCCCGGAACCGGAACGGGCTGAGCCCGACCGCGAGGATGTACACAACCGTCACCACCGCGACGATCACGGCGTCGATCGCGGCGACGGCGAGAAACGGGTGGACCGCGTGAAGCGAGAAAATAACTGACGCGGGGAGGAACTGAACGTACTGCCACTCTGAGACCGATCTGATGTACGCACCCGTCTCTTCGGGCGCGTGGAGCGTGACCGCCGTTGAGGCAGTCTCCCCGCGAGCCGGAACGAGCGAGTTGTCGGCGACGTCAACGCCGGTGCTAGCCGCGTTTACCGTCGCGATCCGCGGAATGAATCCCTCGTTAGTGAAGTTGTAGCTGTACTCGACCGAGCTGCCGCGTTCGATGACGGTCGGGTCTGAGCTCGGCGTCTGTGAACTCACAATCGTAATGTCGTTTGTCCCCGAGGGAATTATCATGCTTGCGGTCGCCGGGACGGTGATGAGGAGCAGGATCACCGCAAGGATCAAGACCGAGCTCATCTCGCTGCGCCGGTCGCGGGAGCGATCGCCGCGGTCGGATCGGCGGTTCGTTCCGCCGATCCCCTCGGCGACGAGGCTGTACGCGAGCAGCACCACGCCGACGAGGACCATCGACGAGCCGACGTTTCCATCGGCGATTCTTCCCAGTCCGGGGATCCCAGAGAGCGCCGACGCGGCGGCGGAGAATCCCGACTGGAGTGCCAGTGCGACCTGGCCGATCCGCGGGATCACAACCACGTCGCCACCAAGCTCCAGCGCGACAGCAGCGATCTGTGACTCCTGAACCGGCGGCTCGGGACCGTCTTGGTCGGTAAAGGGGTTCGCGTCGCCACGGGTGATGTATCCCTGATCCGTTTCGTCGACAACCCGATGGGTGGTTAAGCCGCCTCCCTGAAGCTCCTGCGCCTCGAACGTGACGACATCACCCTCCTCGATGTCACCGGCGATCGCCGGCGGGACGGCGACGAAGCCGTCGCCGGGAGCCATGTTCGCCGGCTCGGCGTTCATGCTGCCGGTGAGCACGAATCCGAGAACGATCGGCTGGCCGAGCTGCTGACCGACGAGCATGGCGACCATAAGGATGACAAGAAGAGCCGTCAGAGTGGAACCGGCCAGCGATCGGAGATTCATTGTGGCGCGTGCGGGGTGGCGACGCTGGGTTGGTAATAAGACCGTCTCACGTATATGTGGTTCGACGGACCACCTGTCGGTTGATATCTTCTCGTCACTGAGAAGGTGGCTTCCGCTCGCAACGTGGTAGTCACGAACCTACCACTGGTGGCGGCCAGAACGGAGGTCCACACGAGAATCGCACCCACAAGAATGTGAATCGGGAAGCCCCGAACGAGAAAGATGGGGTAGCCAACACGGAGTCGAGTGTGGCCGCGCAAAGAGTCGCTCCGCTGAGAGGGATCTCGCCTGGCAGTTTTACAAAATAAGTCAGCAGACACATACACAATTTTATACAATAACATCTAAACAAATGGTTCGATATTTAACACATGCTGACAATATATCAGTATGCGGAAACCACGGGTCCGCGATGAACAGAGAGTCCCATCATCGACGCAGACCTACGAGAGCAACGCCAAATTGCTTGGACTCCTGCTGTGGGCCCTGGTTGTGGCGCAGATGTCTGTGTTTATTCTTCTTCGCGACCAGCTACGCATCCTCTCTCCAGGAGAAATAGTGTCGTTACTATTCAGTATCGGTAGTGTTGTTGCGGTCATGCTGATTGCTTGGCCACTGCTGTATCGATTACTCAGTGGGTGGCGTCACACAGATCACGATGTGACCGATATTTTCTAAACAATCCAAACGTCGGGGCGAAACCCAGAAGGACCCGATACAGAAGACTGACTGCGAACTATTCACTCGTGGGAGACTCACCTCTAATGAGGTCGGGTCACAGAGCTCTCACAGACGGTATTGTGCTAAGGATCGAAATTAGGCCCACCATATCAGTGGCAAGACGAGAGTCAACGGCTTCAGCTATGAGAGAGACGTAATCCCGAAATTAACAAGCGTCAACATCCGTCAGTCGTTCGGTACAGACCGATCCTGGTGTGTTTCTGTATCTTCAGTCGGGTTCCTCGTGTCGGTGCGAACGATGTCCACAAACCGTGCCGCCGTCTTTGCTGAAAGCTGATCACGAAGCCGTTGGATCAGGTGTGTTCGTCGCCGGACCTCCGTTTGGCTAACCGCACGAACGAGCGAGAGCGCACGACGGAGTTGGGTCTCCTGCCACGACTGCTCACGGGCTTCATACGTACGAATGGCCCGGGCAAATTCGACTTTACTGAATTCTGGCCAATACGGTGTACAAAAATAAACGGCGGCCTCATTTCCGCTCGCATGCCACGGGAGGAAATTTGAGGTGCGTTCGTCTCCGCCAGTTCGGATAACTAAGTCGACATCCTGAACGGGCTGCTGATACAATTGCTCGCCGATCATCTCTGCCGTGATTTCCTCCGGTTTCAACTCACTATCAGCAACTTGTCGTGTGAGCCGCTGTGCTGTCCGCAACAGTTCATTTCGACCGCCGTATGCTAAGGCGATGTTCAGTTTGAGTGTGTCGTACTGTTGGGTTCGGTCTTCAGCGTACGCAACCGCATCGACCACGCGGTCGGGAAGCCGTTGGATTTCACCCAATCCGTGTATCGAGACCTCGTTATCATGAACCAGGTCAGCATCCGCAAACGAATACAGCCGGTCCTCAATGAGATCAAAGAGGTCAGTGAGTTCCTCATCTGGTCGTGCAAAATTCTCTGTTGAGAAGGTGTACAATGTGACTTCAGTAATATCGAACTCGGAACACCAATGTAGCATGTCTTCAGTGGTTTCCGCACCGTGAGCATGCCCATCTGACGGATCAAGACCTCGTTCACGGGCGTACCGCCGGTTTCCGTCCTGGATCACAGCAACGTGATCTGGTGTCAGAGCAAGTGACTGCTTAATCTCGCCAATATAGATGTTGCGAAGCCACTGTCTCGCCCACTTAAACATTTTGTGTGAGTATACCTCATCACGTGTGTTAATTAAGGTGTTCACTTGACATGGTGCGGCGGAGAATTACCGTACCCTGTGTGCTCACGGCTGATGCTGGTCGTCTGTGAGGCGAAACTGCCTTGCTCCAGTACGATTACGTCCCTGTCCATTTCGAAATCACGGTAGAATACGGGGATGTCCACACAGTCACATCGGCCTCGCTGTTGAAATACAGACTCACCGTCGTTTGAAAGTGGAGGTGTAGCGCCGTATTCAGCTCAGACCTGAGATTCAACAGGAAGTGTATGGCTTCAGGAGTTCAGGCCGAAGCTAGTGGGCTTTCACCTCGCTACCGTGAACACAGCCACAGTTCTGTGGGGCCGACGCGAGACGCATGAAGATGCGAGCCAATTAATTAATCAAGCCGCGAGCGGACGTCACACGAGTAACACGCCACACTCCCAAGATTCCTCCAAGCAGTGCGAATCCACCAGCAACAATTCCACCAGCAACGTAGGCATACCCTGGCACCTGGACGAGTCCCTCGAATCCGGTCACAGTAAACGCAAGCTGGTCAAGGGCAGCCGCAAGCGGCGGGGTAAAAGCGATGCCCAGAAGATATCCTCCGAAGGCAATACTGACTGCTTGGACGATCGCAATACCAGCAATACCACGCCGAGTTGCCCCAGTGGCACGGAGCACAGCAAACGGTTTGCGCTGGATGTACACTAACGATAAGAGCAGATTCAATGCGAGCATCCCACCAGCAACTACACCTAACACCACAAGGCTCGTACCGGCAGCGAGTACAACCGCCTGCTGTTGGAGGACCTCGACGAACTGCTCTTGGTTCGTGCGGAACGTATACTCGGGATATGCGGTGGCAAGGTCTTTTCGAACGGCCTCGCGGTCGGCACCGTCGACAGTGCTGATGGTAATCAGGGTTGCGCTATCATCATACGCATTACCAGTAAGCGTCTGGAGTTCGCTCAGCCGCAGGGTAACAGTGGATGTCCCCAAGAAATTCGAGAAAGTGGGCGAGACCCCCACAATTTCGAACTCGTGAGCGCGGGCACTCGCAATGGTCCCACCGACGTGGATGGAATCTCCGACAGTCACGTTGTGTTGCGCGGCAAACTCAGGCGAAACCAGCGCTTGATGAGTGAAATTCCCGCTGTAATTGCCATCAGCGTAGTGTGTATTTGGACCAGTAAATCCCTCGCCGGCTGTTATGCGGACGGAACCACCTGCTCCTGGTGTTCCGCTGCCAACAATCGTCTCGAACTCTTCACCGTCAGTGCTGACGTAGACAACTTGGAATGCCAGTGGGACTGCTGTTTGGACATCCTCGTGTTGTTCGATCTGTGTAGCGACTGTGTGTGCGTTTGGAACTGGATTTTGGAAGCCGCCAACAGAGCCGGGCGCGAGATTGATTGGACCGCCGGTAACCCACAGATCACGGTCTGCTTCGTTGAATAACTCATTTCCAGTTTCGGTGACGCCCGTCCCAACACCAGCAAGCAGGGTCACAGATAAGACGGCAAGCGCAATACCGATGACAGCAAGGACAGTTCGGGTTTTATCCCAGCGGAGCTGTCGAAAGGCAATCCATATCTGCCCGAAAATCTGTCTGAGTCGTGTGTTCATGAGCGAGTGAGTGCTGCCAACACGTCTGTCTGTGTTGTGAGGTACAACGGGTACGGAACAGCAAACACGCCGACCGCGACGGCTGCGGCCAGCGCATACAGGATGATACCGGGTGTGAGTGTCGCCAGCGTCGTAACACCAACAAACTCCGCAATAGCGACGTTCAGACCAACAACTCCGACACTCCCGAGAGCAACGCCAAGCAGCCCGCCAAGCACGGCAACAGTAACTGTCTCCGTAATGACAACCAGAACCCGAGCCCGTGCCGAGAAGCCGACAGCGCCGAGAATGGCTATCTCTTGACGGCTCGCAGTTAGCTCTAAGCCCATCATTGTCGCGACGAACGCGACCCCAATCCCCCCAGCAACGACAGTGGCAGCCAGCGCCATTGCGAGCGGTAAGCTCGTGGTCGATGTCTCTGCGCCAGTCAGCCCGACGCGTGAAACCACGCTCGTCCCCGGATAAATATCAGTAAGCAGTGAGTGAACGCTGGGGTCAGTCGTACTCACCAGAATCTGGTCAGCGGTATCACTGCTGGTCTGGCCCGTGAGTGTTTGAAGTTCAGCAAGCGGCATCACAACCGCTGGCACCTCACCCACGCCAGCGTCGAGATCCGTGTCTGTCACGTGGGAGACGGTCCCAGTTCGGGTGCTCCCACCGAGTGTGAGTTCATCCCGTTGTGTCACGTTGAGTTCAGTGGCAACAGCAGGGGAGATGACCATCTGTCCTGTCCACGGCCCAGCGTATGACCCGTTGTCATAATGGACGTATGAGTCCGCTAATGGTGTCGTATTGAGTCCAGCAACATGTCGCCCGGATTCGGGGATCACGCCCAGCGCGAGGACATACGTCTGCTCGTTGGTTGCTGGGTGCCGAAGCTGAATCGGGGTGATCGCAACGGGAGTGACATAGTCAATCCGTGAATCCGCGCGTAACTGGGCCGTAATGCGATGGACCTCGCTCAGTTGGGCTCCCTCTGCGTTGAGTGGGACGCTCCCTGCGCCCGACTCGTCAGGGACGATCCAGTAGTCGATATCCTCACTCTGGACGGTTGCGCCACCAGCGAGCCCCGCTGACAGACTCGTGACAACGACCAACAAGGCGACCGCAAGGGCAACACCGGTGATTGAGACGAGTGTGCGGCCGCGTGCGCCTGTTCGGAGGCGCCCAACAACGCGTCGGACACCGAGGCCACAGATCCCTGCCAATTGACGTAGCCGGCTACTCACGTCTCTCGGCGTCCATCACGCAGTTTGATCACGCGGTCTGTTCGGGAGAGGGTATACTCATCGTGTGACGCGATGACGACGGCCCGGTCCGTAGCAATATCAGTCAACACATCAAGCACCTGTTTGCCGGTCTCGCGATCGAGTTCGCCGGTCGGTTCATCAGCAATCACGACCGCTGGATCCGCAGCGAGTGCCCGAGCGATCGCGACGCGCTGTTGTTCGCCGCCGCTTAACGAGCCGGGGCGGTGTTTGTGACGCCCGTCGAGGCCGACCGCGTCAAGCAACTCCGTGGCGCGGTCACGCCGTTTGCGACGGCTGTCACCGGCCTGAACAAGCGGCAGCGCGACGTTTTCAACAGCGGTGAGCGCGGGCAAGAGGTGGAAGCGTTGGAATACCATCCCAATATGCGACCGGCGAAATGCGGTTCGTTCACGCGACGAGAGGGTTTGGATTGAGGTTCCGTAGATCTGAATATCACCGGCTGTTGGCGTATCAAGGCCTGCGAGCAGGTGAAGCAGTGTGGATTTGCCGCTGCCACTCGGTCCCGCAACCCCGACGACCGACCCGTGTGTGATTTCACACGAGACGTTGTCGAGCGCCGTCACGGTGGTCCCGCTCGTTCCGAACCGGCCTGTGCTGCCGTCGTACCGACGGGTCACGTCCGAGCAGACGACCGGAGCTGAGCTGTGCTGAGTTGCCATGTGGAGGGCGGGTGAAAGAGTCGTGTGTTAGCTACTCTTGCTCATTGACGAAGTAGTAGATGAACCCGCCGGCAATCAGAAGGCCAAACAGGAGGGCAACGAGAGCGATGCCGATGTTCCCGCCGTCATCGCCGTCATCCCCACCAGTACCATCGGTCCCATCGGTACCGTCAGTACCGTCGGTGCCATCTGTATCGGCACTCACCACAGAGACATCACCGGCGCTGACCGCGTTGACGGTGACTTCGAAGTCACCTGCTTCGGCGACGCTCACCTCAAATGTTTCCTCCGTGGTTTCACCACCATCAATGGTCACCGTTCGCGTCTCAACGACGTCTCCGTCAACGAGCACTTCCAGCTCGGTTTCTCCGGTCTCATCACCGGTATTTTCGACCGTCGCTACGACATCGAACGCCTCATCGACCGTAACTTCGGTTGCGCTGAGGCTAGCCTCGGTGACCGAAAGTGAGGCGGGCTCAACTGCCGTGATTGCGAACGTGGAGAAGCCAGGCACCTCAGCCACGAACTCGCCATTGCCGCGGTGCGTCGTCTCGAAGCGTTCCCACGCACCCCGTGTCTCGTTGTACCGCTGGAGTTGGACGTTTTCCGGATCCACGTCGTTTTCCTCAAGCCGCTCGGGGTCAACCGTGAAGTCCCACTCAACACTGTTGTAGTCCTCATCGGTGAGGTTCCCTGCGTCCACGTCGACGTACGTGAAGGGGGTGCCAGTCTCAACCGGCGGTGCCGTTTCCGGCGGATCGTCACTCGTCGAGACGTTCACGGAGAAGGTGTCGCGATCCTGTGCGAGATTCACCGTGAAGTTCCGGACTGAGGCCCCGTTCCGGGACACGTTCCGGCCGACACCGAACCGGGTCGGCGTATTCGCGCGGATGTTTTGGACCGTGACTGCCGCACCGCCGTCGCGCTCAACAATCGTGAGATCCTCGGGCGCTGGTTCGACGACCTCTGGTGGCTCGTCATCAGCAGGTTCGTCGTCGGGATCACTGGGATCATCGTCGTCATCATCATCGCCGGGGCCGGGACCTGGACCTGGACCGGGGCCGGGACTCGTATCGATACTATCGACGATGTCGACGGTGGTCCGGCTCGTGCTGATGTTGCCGTCTTCTTGATCAGCGGCAATATGGAGCACAGTATACTCACCAGTCTCCCACGCATCAAGCGTCTCAACCTCGATCGTCTCCTCTCCAGTGGCGTTCCCGATGGCGGTCATCGAGGCATTAAGTGTTGTATCACCAACAGCGTTGAACGTGGCTGCGTCACCAGCCTGGTCGCGAACGTCGAATCCATCGACAATCGCATTCCGAATATCAAAGAAGCTGCTCGCTTGCTCCTCAGTACTCACGGTGCCTGAGAAGCGGTCAGACGCAATCTCCGTACCAGAGATTCTGACATTTGGCGCGACGTTCGCAACACCCTGAATCTCGGCGATTGACGAGTTGACTGTGACATTACCAGTCCGTAGATCACGCGAGAACTCATCGTCGATGATAATCCGACTGGAACTTTGACTAAACGTACTCTCGTCCATCACGACGACGGCGTGTGAAACGTTGCCGTCAGCAGCAAGGTTAGCCGTCGCATCTACGGAGACATTGGTACCTGCTTCAACCTCACCATTTGTCGTGGCGACATCAATTGTCGATGCCGCTTCTTGAGCAGTGACAGCATCAACTGAGAGGGCGGTCGTTCCGTTGAAGAACGGCCGATCATCGCCTGCTTCATACACCTCGCCACCAACATGGCCGATTAAAAGGTACGTCCCTGCCTCGTCGAGGTTAATAGTCGCTTCCGCGTTCCCGGTGGCGTCAATCACGCCTCCAGATGTAGTACTGAATTCGGTGAGATTCAAGAACTCTTCAGAAGTAAGTGCTTGCTCAAACCGCTCTGTCGTCAGTGTCTGGTTCGCTTCGAACGAGTCGGCAAACTGCTCGAACTCCTCAGTCCCATCGAAGAAGTCACGAACTGTCCCGAACCGCACCTCGTTTTGATCTTGGACAGTCTGATTAAAGTCGTCGTACCCATCGACGTCTTCGAGCGCTCGCTCAACTTCTTCAACCGTGACATTTTGAGCGTCAAGGAACACCTCTGTCGTATCTCGCTCCGCATCGATCCGAGTAACAAGGACCTTGAATTCGTCTCCAGAGAACTGAGCCGTATCCGCCGCAGTCTGTGGGGCTAACTCGAAGGAAACCTGTGCCCCCTGCTGAAATACTCCTTCTTGTGAAGTTTGGATTTCAGCGAGCTCGCTCTGTGTTTCTAGAAATACCGTTTGGCTGTCGACTGCCGTGACTGCGTTGCTCCGATCAACGACCGCAGGCCGAAGCGGGGCTCGTTCCCAAACAGCTAACTCATCGGTGATGTTTACGGTTTCAACGTCGTGAGTAGCCACTGGATCCCCTGGCTGAACTGCGGCCGGCGTTCCCGTGTGCGTGGCGCCGCTCGTTGCGGCAAGCGCTCCCCCGACGAACGGCCCCATCAGTGAGGTAATCATGATGAGGCTGAATAAAATAGCGAGTACGATCTGTCTCGCTGGACGTGTCATGGATAGTAATTTTTGGCATTCGGTTTATATCTTTCCTACCTGTCGGACGATTATGAATTAGCTTCACCTGAAATACCGGTCACCGTGAACGCTCTTTTTTCAGGAGTGTCACTCTTTCTCGCCCATGACGAGTTGGCTTTTACCTCGATTCCGATGTGATCACAAAACTGATACGGTTCTATCTATCCAATTAGGACATGAAAACCCGGTATGCCCTCCTCGCTGTTTTTTTATGTATTGTGGTTGCGGTCGGGACGCTCGGTGTTGCTGGTCAGTCGCCCGCTGAGTTCTCATTAGAGTCAGAGTCAACAGTCACTACCCCTCCACAAACGGTTTCAAACCAATTTACCGACGGTGAACTCACAGTCCGACAGACCGCAGTGGTTGAGCCCGATGCGGCACTCACGGGGACAGCTACCGTCCCAGACCCAGATGAGCAGACGTACTTTATTCAATTCCGCAATTCAGACCGGCGTATTATTGATGATAAGGCAACAGATGGGGCTGAAACCACATACGACTTTGATGCCGGTCCGGAGTCCCCAGGCAGCTATGCTGTCAACATCTGGGATCCGAATGAGCAACTTGTAAAGGCGGTGTTACCGGTCGTCATCGCCTCACACGACGTGTCCTCGATACAGATCAACAGTTCCACCCCATCGAATGCCGATGTGGCACCATCTGAGACCGTCCCCGTAGCCGTATCGCTTACCACACTAGAAGCAACGACAGTTGAGAGGGTTAACCTGACTGTCTGGAATGACGATGAGGAGCTCTCAACCACCCTCGAGAACACTGCGACAAACGAATACGAGGGCACGCTTCCCTCACTTGATGAGGGTGAGTATCAGGTCCAAGTACGTGTCCGTGGTGGAGAGACGGTGAATGGACGCCCGTCACTCATCGGATTGAGTGACGCACACTCGCTGACCGTGGCTTCAACACAGGAGTCTGATGGCGACAGTACAGATACGGGGTCATCAGGTGACGATAGTGGAGACAGTGGTAGTCCCGGTGGGTCGACAGGTGGTGAGGGCGGCACAGACGACTCCAACAGTACTGATGGCTCCAACGGCACAGACGACTCCAACAGTACTGATGGCTCCAACGGCACAGACGACTCCAACAGTACCGATGGCTCCAACGGCACAGGCGACTCCGACAGCACAGATGGAGACTCAACCAACACAAACGGGACAGACACGGGAGCAAACGATTCTGGGTCTGGTAGCTCCTCAGACGCAACTGGAAATGGCAGTGACGGAACTATCACACCGAACGATGGATCTGTGTCATCAGGAGAGACTGATGAGAGTACGCCACTGTACGCCGTCCAAGTGCTGTTATTAACTGTTGTATGTGGTGGTGGACTCCGCCGATTCAGACGAGCCACCTAAAATCCGATACGAAGAGAATTAACCGAACACTACACATGTTCAGGTCGTACTGAATCAATGGCACTTGAAAAACGGCGGCGGTTTGTGTACGCACTCGTTGCGTGGATGGTGAGTGTAATTCTTCTATTGACCGCCCTCAACGCCTTAGAACTAGAGTTATTCTTTGTTGTGTCCCTCATTGGCCTACTCGTGGTTGTTGAGCTTACTGCCCCGTTCAATGTCACACCGCAGTGGCGACGACGACTCTTTCCAGTGATCCTCGCGGGCCTTGCGGGGTTCAGCTATATTGTCATCCGCCGCATTATCGAAATTCTACCAGAGGGGACCTTCTAAATGCGAACGCCACCACTGCCACGACTCGTATTATATGTCCTCATCGGACTTCTCGCAGGTGTGCTTATTTTTGCCGCGAGCACCTCGACAGCCTCGTTTGGGGCATACAACTCCCAGTGGGACGGGACAAGTGAGTTCCGGACGCTCATTGAGGAGCGCCCAGACAGCCGGATCGTCTTCGAGACAACACCATACGAAACAGCGAATGCGACAAACACCGTTGCGATCATTCTGGCACCCACAGAGCCGTATTCAGCCACTGAATCACGACGTATCCGAAATTTCGTTGAGCGAGGTGGAACCGTTGTCATTGCTGATGACTTCGGCCCACACAGCAACCCACTCCTTGCGTCGATCGGCGCAGACGCACGCTTCAGCCGACTCCAACTCCGGGATGAACGAGAGTATTACCGCGGGCCGTCACTCCCGCTCGCACCGAATGTAACGGCAGCGCCGTACACCCAGAATGTCTCACAACTCACGCTCAATGGAGCTACTGCGGTTGAGCCGGGGAATGCCACTCCAGTTGTGACAAGTTCTGAGCTTGCCTATCTGGATCGGAATGCCACAGGGAGTCTCTCGGCTGGCGATGAACTCGGTGCGTATCCTGTTGTCGCATCCGAGTCTATCGAAGGGGGCCAGGTCATTACTATCAGCGACCCCAGTATCTTCATCAATTCGATGTTGACACAGCCCGATAACCATGTCTTTGCGACACAACTCATCGACACTCATGAACGAGCGATTCTTGATTATTCACACGCAGGCGCGCAACCGCCGCTTGCGCGCGCGCTGGTACTACTTCGGACATCACCGCTTCTCCAAGTTGGTGGGGGCCTCGCGACACTCGGTGTGTGGCTGCTGATATGGCGCCGTGTCCGTGAGGGTACAGTCAGTAGCGCTGTGGAGACGCTGCTACCAGTGCGTGTGCTGTCACTCCTTCCGCGGTGGGTCTGGGACCGCTCCAAGAGCGGACAATCGGTTGAGCTTGACGCAGACGCGCTCCGATCAGAACTGAATGAGAAGTACCCTGATCTCGATGAGCCGCAGCTTCAACAGGTGATGACAGCTGTTTTATCTGAGCGGTCACGAGACGAACACGATGAGTAGCCCCGAGGCGCTGTACGAAACGCTCCGTGAGGCAGTTGGTGATGTTATCGTCGGCAATGAGGAGGTGCTTGAAGGCCTGACAATCGCGCTACTTACTGATGGCCATCTTCTCTTAGAGGGTGTTCCGGGCGTCGCAAAGACAACGATCGCTAACGCCTTTGCACGGGCATCTGGACTCTCATATAGCCGGATTCAGATGACGCCCGATATGGTGCCCGCTGACGTCGTCGGGACGAACGTCTACCAGCAGGCGACTGGTGAGTTCCAGCTCAAAAAGGGGCCCGTCTTCGCAAATCTGGTTGTAGCCGACGAGATCAACCGGGCCACGCCAAAGACACAGAGTGCGCTGCTTGAAGCGATGGAGGAGTCAACGGTCACCATCGACGGCGACACACTCGATCTGCCGGCGCCGTTCATGGTGATTGCGACGCAGAACCCAATTGAGATGGAGGGAGTCTTCGAACTTCCAGAGGCCCAACGTGACCGCTTCCAGCTGAAATACACGGTTGAGATTCCTGACCGGGCTGGTGAGCGCAAGGTACTCGATCGGTTTGATACGGCGCCCGGTCTTGGTCCGTCAGCGGTTGAACAGGTCATCGAACCGGAGACACTCCAGCACGCAAGCGATGCTGTCAGTGAGGTCTACATCGCTGAGCCGGTCAAAGAGTACATTCTGGATCTCGTGGCGGCCACACGGGCGTCACCGATGTTACAACACGGTGGGTCCCCGCGGGCAACGCTCGCCTTCTTGAGCGCTGGCAAGGCTCGGGCTGCGATTCAGGGGCGTGAATACGTGATTCCAGACGATATCAAATCACTCGCCGCACCTGTGCTCAAGCACCGTGTGATCCGCACAACTGATGCTGAACTCGCTGACGAATCTGTGTCTGCGATTATTGACGAGATACTTGCGGATGTGACGCCGCCAAGCGCCGACACAACGTTTGCTGAGACAGACGAGCAGGCAGTCGCTGGCGAATGAGACGCAATCTCAACTGGCGAAAACAGGTGCCAGCGGCACCCACTAGTTAAGTTGTGTCTTCGTCGCGGCCATATCGACAGGTCACCGTAAGCGGGTCATCCGCCGTGACCGTAACCTCAACAGGTTCAGCGAGAGCCTCAACGAGACTGACGGCAAGAAATGAGGAAATCGGGTGATCAATAGCTGTCGGGTCACCTAACCCGGCACCACTGATCTCAAACGTGATGCGCTGGGTGTCGGTATCGACTGCCGACTCAGCGGTATCAGCGAGTTCAAACACCTCAACCAACGCATCAGCAATGACTGGCGCAGCCGACTGTGGGCGGGGGCCAAGCGACTGATCGATCGTATCTGAGAACTCCTCGAACAGGGGCACCCCCGTTGGATGAAACGCAACGCCACCTGTCGTGGGGTCTTCAGGCACGACAAACAAATCGAGATCGGTCGCTAATCCGGGGAGTGGCGCATCTGCGTCTCGCGGGACAAACAGCCGGACCGCCTCTCCCGGGATGTACACTGGCTCCCCCCGCAGCCCTAACTCATCAATCGTTGCTTCACGGTCGGCACGAACCGCCTCAAAAATTTGCCCACCAATCTGCGCTGAGATGAAGCGCTCGGGAGTGATGAAGTACGTAAGCACGCCGGCAAAGACGCCTGTGCCACCAAGTGCGAACAGGACGGTGCGAGCGTCAGTAAACACAACACCGCCAGCAACAGCAACCAACCCAACAAGTAAGAGACTCACTGCGGTTCGGCGGTACGTGGTCTGGCGGGCGCGAGCATACTCCTCGCGGAGCTGTCTGTTTTTAGCTTCAAGCACCGCCACGCGGGTCTGGAGTGGTTCTGACGTGTCGGCTGTGGACGCCGACTCATCAGATACCGGTGAGTGTTCAGACTCGGTGCCGCCAGAGTGAGCCATCACGGTGTCCTCCGATTCATGTCTGTATCAATCATCCTTGTGTTTTCAGGTTTGACTCGTCTGCTGGCTCGGCGGGCGTAACAAGATTGAGACGGACGAGCGTGACTCGATACGTGACGTATATGCCAGCCCCGACAGCGAGGGTGAGTAGCCCGCCTGTAACGAACACCCCTTGCTCACGTATACCCACCACGAGTGCTAGAAGAGCGGCCCAGCTGATGCTGGTTACGACCAACGTAACTATATCATGCGGCGACCGGGCAGGTTCTGTCAGGACGGCGAGAAGGCCAAGCTGGGCGACGCCCGCGAGCGGCGAGATACTACTCAGTACAGGGATAAGCGCGACTTGTCCGAGCACGAACGCGAACGGTGCGGATCGCACGACCCCCGCAGCGCCGAGGACCGCCAGTGAGACAATAGGTAGCGACGCTGATGCGCTCACTAGCGCGACCGCAACGAGGCTGAGCCCGAGTGCGCTGCCCCAGTCACGGGCCCACAGATTAAAGGAGGCAGGGTCGTCTGGATATGGTAGCTCGGGTGTGTGCTCTGTCATTGTGTGCTGATTGCTGCTGCTTGTCGGTGCGCAAGGACCTGCTGGATACGTGAGGAGGGTGCCACCTCAAACGCACTGACCCGAGGATGCCGCTCGAGGTCACGCCGAACCTCTTCGAACTCGCGATACCGCTCATACAGCGCGTCCAGATCGGAGAGTGCTGGCGGCTCGAACAGACAGTGCGGTGTAATAAATACCAAAATCCGACTGTCACCGTGGATGGCTGTTTTGACTGCCTCTTGGAGTTTTACCGGATCCTTATCGCTGGTGACGATCACAATGAGTCCTTCACCCCCACCGTTTGCGTGTACTTGACGAACGGTACTCACAAGCGGGTCAGCCCTGAAGCGCTGGACGTACTGTGTTTGATCCCCGACGTATGCGCCGAGGACGGTCCCAAAGCGGCTCGTATCGCCGTCAAGCCGGGTGGCAAGCCGGCGTGCTTGGGGTGCCGACCGGGTTCCCTCTGTACTCGTCTCGGCTGTTAGCTGGAGAGAATACAGTGCTGACTCAATCCGGGAGTACGTCTGTGGCGTTGTCCCCGCTGTGATCTGTGTTGTAATCCCTTGCGAACCAACCGCACGGAACCCAAGTGGGTCACCGTGTTCGGCGGCCGTCTGTGCGATCCCACCAGCCACTTCACGCGCGTATTCAAGCATCGTCCCGCCATCGGTTCCAGTAGCCATTCGATTGCGATGGTCGACAATGAGAAGCGTCCGCCGATCGGTTTCTCCCTCCGTTTCACGGACATATGTCTCTCCAAGGCGAGCCGTCGCGTTCCAGTCAATCTGTTGGACGTCGTCGCCCGGCACATACTCACGCAGCTCCCGGGTTGTCACGCCCGGCCCGGGACGATCTGAGCGGTGTTGGCCATACGCGCTTTGGACGCCGGTTCCGCCTTGACCGATATGGAGCTCTGGCGTGTGGGGTTGAGCGGTGAGCGTGGGGGTCTCCGTGTACGGGAGCGCCACCTTGTATAACTGGTAGCGGTCCCCGATCGAGATGGTTGCTGGTGGGAACTCAAACCGACCAACAACTGATGATGAAATCGTACAGGTTGTTGTCTGGGTTGTCTCTCCAGCCTGAAGCGCGACAGACGGTGATTCAGTCTCAGCCGAGATGCCGGGTGGGAGTTCAGCGTCGATAACGATTGGTTCCTGTGCCGTCTCTGGGGGACGGGATACACGAAGCGTGAGCTCAGCCGCTGTGTCGACAAAGATCTCGGTGGTGGCAAGTGTGTACTCGATCGTGAGCTGGCGTTGCTGAGCAGCAAACGATTGGCTAGCGGTGATCGCTGCCCCAAGTAGCCACGCACCAAGGCCCGCTGCGGCAGCAAGAAACACAAGTTGGTCTGCGAGGACTCCGAGGCCGACTAGCAGCAGGCCGGCGCTCGCAAGCGTCCACCACTGCTCAGTGACCTCCATTACCTCTGTCTCAGTGCGGGGCAAATTGAAACTTGGCTTCTCGGTTCTTGTGGTGGGTGCCGCTCATGGGAGTGGCCATAAAGTTGAAACTCAAAGCTGTAGTCTAACTGAACTATGACTGACGAGGATACGGAGTTGGCACAACAGTCACAGTGGGAACGATGGACCGACGACAGTGGCCCCTTCTACCGCTCGTGTGCCGTCTGGCCGTTCGATCCGGGAAGCGAATCCACGACGTCAGGAGACCACGATCGACCAGCAGTACAGTTTACCACAGGCAGTACACGACAGCTGCTTCGGCACCTACCAACATTCTTGGGAGTCTCAATGGTACTGTATTTTGGTATTAATTTGGCCCGAAGTGTTGGAACCGGAGAGGTTCAGCTTATGTTCCCACAGCTCACACCCCGCAGCGGTGCGGTTCTCGTGGGTGCGATTGGAGTTGGGTTGGTGTGGGCGTATCTCGTCTACCGGCTGGTGACATCCGGGATACGTGGTTCTGGGATGTATCGGGGGGTGGTATTTTTCGCAACAGCGCTTCCACTGGTAGCTGGAACAGCCTACGCGGTCTACAGGGCAGTGACAGTGGATGGAGGCGGTGCTGACCCTGCGCTAACTGTTCAAGCCGGCTACTTTTTGTTTGTCTTGGTTGCCGGACACCTCGTCTATGATGGATTGGCGCTCAAAACTGAGAATCTATTTACTCAACTGAAAGACAGCAGTATTGTCTCGCAACCGGCGTATGACGAGTTTTATGCCGAACTTACGACCGTATTAGGTGATACGCTCACTGTTGGGCCGATAGCGATATCACGATCAGTGGCGTTTGCGCTCGTTGTTGCGTTGGGCCCACTACTGTTGCCAGTTATTGTGAGCCCGTGGGCCGGATGGGGTGAGATTGCGTATGTGGTCTATGCCATTGTAACACTGTTTGTGATCGCGATGCTGTATGACGTGTTTCTGTTGGTGTACAAATTTACGGACCTTCTCCAGCGAGATATCCTCACATATCAGCCATTCCATCCCGACGATCATGGTGGCTTTCGTGATTTCGGTCGGTTTGCAACTCGTGTCAACGTGATATTGGTGATCGCTGGAGGCTACGTTGCGTATCGGTTTTACGCTGAAGGGGTGCTTAATATTCCCGCGGATGGGATCGAGCCAACGCTGCTGGGCCTCACGTGGGTAGTGTTGTATATCGGCCCGATTGCCGCGTATGCCGCGTTAGCGTTGTTCTGGCTGTATCACTCGTTTTGGCGTCTTCATCAAAAAATGGAAGACGGACGCCAGAAGCGGATCGAAGAGCTCCAACGAGAGACAAAGGGGGACGACCAACAGCCACGACAAGACTTCGCTGACCTAGACGTGTCCGCTCCAGCGTGGGAATCGCTCCGAGATGCCCCAACATGGCCGATCAAACGACAAGGGCTGTTTGGCATCCTCGTAATGGATGCCGTGCCAATTGCCATTACGTTTGTGTGATAACAACCGAGATCTGACCAGCAGCCGAACGGTTAGCTGTGGGCGTTCGTCGTCGCGCTTTTTAATATGGTCGCCATTAGAGGGCAACTGTGTCGGCTCGTATGCGTCGGTTCGCACTCATCCTGGCCACGATCATTCTCGTGAGTGGACTTGCGGTCACCGCGAGTGCGACAACACCTGCTCCCGAGCCACTCAATTCGACAGACACGAACACTACGCCGTCACATCAGAACCCAACCGAAGTGTCTGAGAGCGGCGACAGCCAGCAAGTTGGGACGTACCTGGCTCGGCAGCTTGCAGCCCGACTCAACGCGAGTGCTATTGCCACTAGTAATGAGGAGTACGAGGAGGGGCGTACCCTCATCGGCGACGAGTATGATGTCATATTAGAGCAGTATGCCACTGTCGCCGCCGGTACCGACCTCGAGGAGACAGCAGAACAGTTCAATCTCACGCGCGAGCAGCAGCGTGAGATCATTGCGTCGGCCCAGCAACTCAACCAGACGGCTACCGCTTATCAGCAGGCTGTTGAGAACGGGAACCAGGAAGAAGCACGCGCACTCGCGCGGGATCTGGTTCAAAATGCGAGCGAACTAAACCAGAGTACGACGACCCTTGTCCAGCAGTACGACCAACTCGAAACACAGACCAATCTAAACTTTGACCCCGCACAGGACGCACTCAACACGAGCCAACGGCGGCTCACACAAGCGGCTGCCGCCGTGGCGACCCGTGAATTTACCGAAACGAATCTCACTGTCCGGCCGGCGCGCTCGAACCTGTCAGCGGCAGAGCCAACAACGGTGCGTGGGCGACTGACGGCAGCCAACGGGACGGCAATCGCAAACGCCACGATCCAAGTTGGAATTGGTGAGGATACAATTACCACCGACACCGACGCAAATGGCACGTATACAACGACGTATCAGCCACTCGTCGTGGCATCGGATGCGTCCACGCTCACGGCGACATATACGCCGGAGCCGGCAGCACCGTATCTGTCAAGCACGGCGACTACACCCATCGCAGTTCGTGGACAATCAGCGACTTCGATTACGGTGACAAACGCAACCACGACAGCGCGCTTTGGAGATTCGGTGGATGTCTCCGGATATATCAATATCACTGGTGTGGACGCCCGGTCAACCGCAGGACTGCCGATCACAGTACAGGTTGCTGGTGAGCAACTGACGAGAACGGAGACCACAACCAATGGCGGCTTTGTCGTTCAAGCAGTGCTTCCCGAGCGAATCCCTCCTGGTGAGACGACACTTCGGGTTGCGCTTGCTACCGAGGACCTGATTCTGGGACCGTCGAACACAACCGTTCCACTAACCGTCGTCTCGACACCGACCTCACTCTCAGTTGAGACGGTCGCTGACGAGCAGGAGACGCAGAACGTGTCGGTTGCTGGGAGACTTACAACCGACGCAGGCGAACCGCTGGCGGGTCGGTCCCTACAGCTCCACCTCGGGGATACACCCGTTGAAACTGTTGAGACAGACGCGACTGGACAGTATCAAACCACCATCGATCGGGCTACCATTGCTGCGGAAGGCCAAACACTCACCGTTCAGTTTGCTCCCACCGGAAGTAGTCTCGAAGGCAGTACAGCAGAGCAGACACTGCCAATTGCGTCGACGAGTCCGGTTCGTCGCCCGGCACTTGTTGGCGGAATACTCATCCTACTGGGTGGAGGTAGCCTGCTCGTGAGTCGCTGGCGAGACGGAGCAGTTTGGACACAGCTCCGCAGCCAACTGGGGGGAACAGCGACGACACAGTTGGCATCCCCGACACCAGCAGAGACACAGACCGGAGAGCCCGCAGTCGCCGCGACACGTGATGACAGCAGGGGGCCGGCTGAGACCTCTCTCATCGACCGTGCACAGATGGCGCTTGATGCGGGTGATCCAGATGCGGCTGTCCAGCTTGCGTACGCCGCGTTCAGAGCTCACGCAGCAGAGGTTGTTACAGACGCCCCGCAGACACATTGGGAGTTGTATGAGCAGTACCAGAAAGATCACGCTGAGGCCACAGAAGTGTATCAGCTCACCACCGCGTACGAGCAAGCGACGTTTGCTCCTGACTCAGTCTCTGTTGAGACTGCGCAAACGGTCATTGGGATACTGCCTTCAGCCACGGCAGGATTCGATTCGGCATCAGACGGTGCGTCCGTTAGTGACGACTAGCTGGATTGGTCAATATCCAGCGGGGACTTCCAACAGGTGAGTATCCCACACGCAACCCCCTTCGTTTCTGTTTCTAGTGGACAAAATAATTAGGAGGTCTGGAAACCTCGCACGCACCGTATTGAGTACGTCAATACCGTCCATCACCGGCAGTTCATAGTTAGAGACCACGCCAATCTGTGGGTGGTGAGGTGTGGTCTAACGCATCTGAAACCGTCGTCGCTATTGTCACTATAATTTGGTCATCCTGTTGTTCAAGATACATCACCCCCAGAGCCACAATCATAGGGTCGTCATCAACGTGTACTACAGACACATCGCTCGGTATTCCGTGGCACACTACTCGCATAATGATCGGATGGGTGACTAGAACAACAGAAATCTCGTAAAATTACTGGTCGTGGTATCCACGCCGTGCCCAAGACCGGTGGTGATGGTCACGCCGCCTGGTCACTCGCTTCGATCAGCCGCGAGAGCACCTCCTGCCTATCTGGGGGCTCTGACCCCTGGGTGATTCGGCCGGTCACGAGATCTATCAGGTCGTACTGTCGCAGGATTGTGCGAGTCTGGGTGTCATCAACGCCGAGTCCTCGCCGAACCTCATACACGGTTCGTGAGTCGGTGAGTACTGAGACGAGCTCGGCCACGGACACCTCACCGGGCAGTTCAAGTGATTCAACCGCAGAAAGTGTCGGTTGTGTTCCACCGTCGGTCGCTGTCGACGTGGTTGTGGAAGTGGCACGGGCGGCCTCATCCGGTGGATCAGCAGTCGTGTCGGCAGCCTCGTTGCCGCTGGTTTGTGCCTCTGTCGTCACTGTCTTGTCGTCATCTGTGTGGGCAGACGCTGTGGCGCCACTCTCCTCCGATTCAACTAACTCAGTGGCCGTATCAGGCCTTTCGGGTGTAGAAGTCTCGGGGGCACTAGTGTCGTCCTCCCGGGTATCGCCACCTGATGGCTGTGAGTGTGCCTCGTTGGCTGGAGCGGTCTCTGCTGATGTCGGCTGCGACTCACCAGTTTCGGGGTCTGGAGTCTTCGCGTCATGCTCAGATTGGATCTCGGCACTCGTCACTTCTTCGCCGTCCACGTGCGTCTCGGTAAGCGTATCGCTGGTCCGTGAGGTTGGCTCATGGATACCATGTTCAATCATATATTTCCGGACCGTTTGCGGTGTCACGTCCACTCCGAGCGCATCGGTCATTTCGGGGAACGTCGCCTCCGGATCGTACACCGCTGTGAGCTTGTCGGGATCGCGATACGCTGGACAATCAGCATCTACAGACGCATCGCTGTCAGCGGCGGCTTCGCTGTGTGCTGAGTCGGCAGCGCCTTCAGCCTCCGACTGTGTTGAATCGTGCTCGGCGGGCGCGGGCTCATCATCTGTCGACCCCGCGGAGGCATCTGTATTGTCAGGGCGTGATGAGTCGGAGGCAGCCGATGAGGTCTCACCACATGCTGTCGACTGCTCGGCGCCAGCGGGGGAGTCAGCGCCGTCCCCGTCAGGTGTCTCAGTTGTCGCAGCCGCTGGTGGGGTTGTCTCGTCGCGTGTCGTCTCCAGCGTCTCTGTGCCGACATCAAGCTCGATCTGAAGTGTACTATCAGTGAGCGTTGCGGCGGCGAGATCGAACTCACACGCAGTGTCTACATCTTCTTCGATAATCGGCACCGAGACCTGCGCTGTGCCATGGCCGCCGTCGTCGTCGACAGTGACACGCAAATCAGTGATCTCGTTTCCGGCAGCCTCGATCGCAGCAGCGACATCCGCGACTGTCTCCAGTCTGTCGCTGGGTGTCTGTCCCATAGTGGCATGGAAGTATTAGCTCATATAAATCTCTTTTGTGGCGACATTTTTTAGCTTGCTACGTTCAGCGGAACACGCAAATCGGTTTCCATACCACATATTAGTGAATTCAGAACCACCGGATCATAATTACATAAATTCGATATATACAAAATCGTCTCGGAAAGCTACGTGCTCAGTGACTAGAAACGCATCGACGAGAGATTGCTGAACGTTTGCGCATAAAACGAATTCAAACAGCAGGTGGTTCTCAGCGTATTAATTCTGAGAGGGAGCCAGATACTGGCGCACGCGAAGCCCCACAAACACAACGATAGCAACAACGATGAGGGTAATCTGGGGATGTGTGCCCATTTCTTGGTAAATTTCGAAGAGTCGAATCCACGGCGCAATATCGTCAGCCGGAGACTCCGGGACGGGAAACAGCGGATACAGCAAAACCCGTGCGGCCCACAGATCACCGGAGAGTAAGAACCGGTAGGTGTCGCCAAGGAGGTGACTTGCGTAGCCGATGGCGAACGCCGCGGGGGTAACGATTCGAAGTCGTTCAGGGCGCGTCTCGGCACTCCAACGCCCACGAAGCCAGGTGGCGAGCCACCAAACGGTGAACGTACACAAAGCGAACGTGAATAGCGAGTGAGCGAGTGAGCGACCATACGTGAGCACCCCAATGTACGCGAGTGGTTTGTCAATGAGATCTGGAAATTGGCTGCCGAACGCAAGCGGGAGCAGCGCAAGCCGAGCGGGGAGCCGATGGGTGCTGGTGGCCGCGTACAGTGCGTACCAGAGATACGCGAAAGCAAGATGGCCTAGTGGGAGCACAGGCGAAAGATGTGAGGTGACATGAATAAGCCTCGCTGATCGAGAGAGCTAACCGACCCTCAGAGGTGGCTACTGGTACGGTTCACACACCCGTGACACACCCTCTTCGAACGTAATTGTTGGCTCCCAGCCAGTGGCCGCATGAAGTTTTGAGTAGTCTGCCATTGTATCGTGGACGTACTCATCCAGGGGATTCTCAATGTACTTAGGGTCGACGTTGGTCCCAAGCTCTTCATTAATCAGCTCGACCATCTCGTTGAACGAGTAGCTTTCTTCAGTGCCCACGTTGTAAATCCCTTGGAGTTCGTGGTCGGCAGCAAGTTCGCACGCGCGGACAACGTCGTCGACATGTGTGAAATCGCGTGTCTGGGTGCCATCACCGAACAGTTCCGGGCGCTCTCCGTTCGCAATCTTATCGGTGAACTGTGCGACCGTGTTCGCGAACTCACCTTTGTGCTTTTCAGCGCCACCAAAGCCCTGATAGACGGAGAAAAAGCGCATCCCAGCGAGGGTCATCTCATGGAAGTTGTGGAAATACTCTGCGTAGCGTTCGCGAGCGAGTTTGGAGGCTTCATACCCAGTTCGGGCTTCGACGGCCATGGTTTCGGGTGAGGGTTCGGTGCGATCCCCATAGATTGAGGAGGTCGTTGCGTACACAACAGTATCACAGCCGTCCTGACGTGCTTGCTCGACCGTGTTCACAAATCCCTCAACGTTGACGCGAGCGCCCTGTGCGGGATCCTCCTCATGCATTTTGTAGGATGAGAGGGCAGCAAGATGGAACACAACGTCAACGTCAGTCGGGAGATCGTCGTCGATGACCGAGGCGTTGACGAACTCGACATCATCGCTGAGGTTGTCGGGCGTCCCGAGGTAGCAGTCGTCGACAGCGATCACGTCGTTGTGTTCTGCCAGGTGGTTCGCGAGATTCGAGCCGATGAACCCGGCACCACCCGTGACGAGGACACGTTGGCCATCCATACATGGTTTAGCTCAACGGTTCGGTGAAAGAGTTGCGATATTGAAAGAACAGCCCCCAATCGTCGTGCCATCGCTGTTCAGGCATACTGAAAAGACAAAAGCCGCACTAAGTCAGACTCTCAGCTCTACAGTAGGCTATGACGCGAGGAGGCACCGGAGAGACTGCGGGTCGCAGAAGAGAGTACGCGTGATCCCACTACTGGCGTTTGTCCTGCTGTCTTCGACACCGATCGCACTGCGCTGCCGCTGAGAGTCCCCGTGGAATCCGCCGCCCACAGGAACAACGCGGGCCGTCTAGATTCTCTGACATAAACTATTGATAGAGGTAACTCGGTATAGTTCTTTCCTAGCAATCACTTGGTTTACTCAGATTGTATTGACTGGTACACGTTAATCTATTGGCACGCATTCACACAATTTGACATCCTCCCCGCGCTAAAGCGCGAGGATTCCTCCGGTGGGGATTCGGCTATCGACCCACGGAGGCAACTTGCGGGTTTGTGCGCGCTTCTTTGGGACTTTCGTGAGGGTGTGGTTGCCCCGACCAGTCGTGGTCGTCCCACTCGAATCGCACGGGCCGTGCCATCGGCCTGACTTCCGTATCGCTGTTTTCTCGAAGGAACGTCTCTGACGCTGTGAGGTCGGCGTGTCCCTCGAAGCCACACGAACACGTCAACGTATCTCCGTGGCGAACCGTCTCCTCGTGGTCGCCACACTCAGGACACGTCTGACTCGTCCACGCTTCCGACTCGGCTTCAACACTAATGCCGTACTCCTCACAGACGCACGCGAGGCGGTGGATGAACTTCTTGAACGCCCAGAAGTTGTGCGTCTTCTCATTCACCCTGACCGACCAGTGCGTGTCCAGCACGTCAGTCAAATCGCCCACGTACACCATCGCCACGCCCTCGTCGTACAGCCGTTCAACCAGGTCGCGCACCAATGCGTCCTGTGCGTGGTCACGGCGTTTCGTCCGCTGTCGGTACAGCCGTCGAATCCGCTTCGAGGAGGAGCGATCCTCATGGAGCTTCGACTGTAAGCGGGCGATTTCGTCTGTTGTCTCGCGGAACCGCCCGAACAACTCACGACCGTCGTAGAGGTACTGGTTCCCAGTGGTCGTGGAACAGGCGACGAGATTGTTCGCACCAACGTCAAGGGCGGCTTCGTGAGAAGCCAGTGGTGACTCCAGTCGAGAATCAGGGACGGTGACTGGTTGAAAAGCCCTGAACGTGTCGCTCACCTCGTCGTATTCGAGTTCCAGACGACCCTGTTCGCCGTCCCACTTCGGGTTGCCTCGGACTTCGAGGCGGAGCCGTTCGTGGTAGCCGAGTCCGTACTCATCTTTCAGTTCTTGCCCAACAGGGATTTGGAGACGGCTACGCTTCCCCCACTGAATCGTGTACTGGTCGTTTCGGATGTAGGTGCGGAGTTCGCGTCCGTCCTCTTCATTGCCCCAGTACGACGGTGGGTTGGCGTTTTCGCCTTTCTCCTTGAGGGCGAAAAACGACCGCCACGCTTCGCTGTTCTTGCGCGTGACCTGTTGAACGGTCGCGCTTCCGACGACACCGTTGTACTGTCCACGGTACTCGGACGTGTCCCACACGTCGCCGTCACCGAAGTAGTTCTGACGACGTTCATAGGTCAATTCGTTCCACAGAGAGGCGGACGCATCGAGGAGCCGTCGAAGGCACTCTTCGTCGTTCTCGGTTTGTGGAACCACTTCGAAGGTGTTGACGCGCTTCATTTGTCGCCACCCTCCTGTTCAGCGATGTACTGTTCGACAGCGCCCTTTGAGGCGCTTCCCGCTGTTCCGACGTAGTACGAACGAGTCCACTTCACGCGGTCGTCGTATCTCTGGTTGTACTTGCGGGCAGAGATCCCCTTAATCCAGTTGACGATGAGTGACGGGGCGTTCTTGGGTGGACTCCCGATGAACAGGTGTACGTGGTCGGGCATGACCTCGGACTCGGCCAGTTCGAGGCCCTTGTCCTCACAGATTTCCGTGAAGATGGTTTCGAGACGTTCCTTCGTCTTCCCCGTCAGGTGCGAACGCTGGTATTTCGGCACGAACACTATGTGATAGTAGAGTTCGTATTTCGCGTGACGGGTACTCTTCGCCATCTGTACATACTATCACAGTCCGACGGGTTAAAGACTGCGTTAGAACCCCGTCTGTGCCATCGTCGGCGGTTGAATACTGTTGGTCAGCTTCATCCCCGCCCTGAAGGGCGAGGCTTTCGCCTCGTATTTTCCGTAACTGTACTCGGAGTGACGCCCGGTGTGTCGGACTTCTCTTGGCGGACATCAAGGAACACGCTACTGTCTGCTTGACCTGCTCTCGAGGGGGGCATAATGTCAAAATACCCAAAAATATATTATACTGAACTAACTAGTTCAGGTTATGACTGCTGAGAAGATTATCCTTCTCGTGGAGGATAACGATGATCTCGCATCTCTCTACCAACACTATCTTATGAATGCTTATCAAGTACGCTTGGCTCAGACAGGGAAAGAGGCGATCCGAAAGGCGACCCCAGCTGTCGATCTGATTATTCTTGATTATAAACTGCCAGATATGCTTGGCACGGATGTGTATGACCAGCTCCGTGCGAATGGGTCAACGACGCCAGTGGTACTGATCTCTGGCAGCGATCCCGAGTCACTCCCGGATCGTGTTGATCCGGTTACGTGGCTTACGAAACCATTCTACAAAGAGAAACTCCATAACACGGTTCAAAAGGAGCTTAGCCCGACTGAAGAGTCGGTATGAGCGCTAGACAGTCAATATGTCGTTCCTAGCTCCGACCGATCACTGCTGGACAAGCCAATACGCTAAGCCGAGCGCCTCGCGCAACACGACGCCAGCAGCAAATACATAAACTGCCTCTAGGGGAAGCGGGAGGAAGTCAATGGTCGCAACAGCTACCGACATGATGATACCCATCCCAACCCACGCGAACGCGAACTACCGGTCAGCGCTTGTTGACTGTGTCCCCAGGCGAGCCATACCATCTGTTCTCGCGAGTTTAACAAAAAATTTTGCTCGTAAGGGGGGCCCGAAGCCGAGTGGGGTCGGTGGTCGGCCCTGAACCGATGGCGAGTTTATAGCCTAGCAGACGCCACTAGGTGGCTCTCGCATAGTAGGGGCCAACCTGTAGAGCGAAAGATAGTGACTGAGGTTGTGGCTACTGTCTTATCATTGGCTTAGTTTCGCAATCGTATCCAGAACTATATGTGAAACTATATTATAAATTGGGTGTAACATAGATCACATGGGATCCGACAGCAGGCGCACGTTTGATTGTCCAGAGCCCTGTCGTGATGTCCTCAACATTGTCTTAGCAGAGGAAACAACACTTGTGGATGCTGTATCGAGCGGCGAACTTAATCGCAGAGATATTGAGACGTTTCTTCACTATGCGGCTGATCATGATGTCGAACCCGGAATCGTTCCTCTCGTCAAAATCGTCGATACGCTGCTTGAGGAACGCAATGTTCAAACGGGCGGAGATGCGGGTGCGGCGTCGACGAGCTAAGCACGATTTTATCCGTGGTTATCGCGATCGACTAGTTCTCAAACCGGAGGCCAGCACACACGACAGCCACCACCAGTAGCACCCCGCCGACACCGCTCATGACGACTGAGTGGGCCGTCAGTCCGTATCGAAGCGGGCTCGCAGCATGTGTGCCCCCTACAAGCACAAGGGTCAACACGTTGGTCGTCGCCGACTATCTCCAGATCGTCGCAATCGAAGTGACAGCGATAGCTAGTCGCGAGGTAGTGTTTCGACTCGACGCCGTCGACAGCCGCGGTCTCGTAGAGATGTTCGTAGGTGCCGAGACAGCCGTCTATCGCGACAGATTCTCCGAGTTCGTCGGTGGCCACGCGGTGGACAGCCTTAGTGCGCAGTTCGTTTTTGCGGACCGTACCGCCGGGCACGAACCACTCGCCTTTTGCGGGTTCGTTCTTTCGCCTACCGAGGAGAACGCCACCGTCGTGTTCGATCACGAGATCGACCGAGACGAGCGGGACGTTCGCGACGATCGTCTGCCACTCTTCGCCGGGGATCCATCGGTCGTGCGCATCGTCGGTGTCGGTCTGTGGGTCAGTCACCACGTGAGTCCCTCGTACACGATCCCGTCGCGGCGGTCGATCGCCCGCCGGCCGTCAACGACCACGGGCGTCCGCATCGCATCGAATTCCTCGTTGAGGGCCGTGATCTCTTCCCAGTCGGTCACGACAAGGGCAACATCCGCCCCGGACAATGCCGCGTCGGGGGTGTCGACGTACTCGACATCGGGGAACCGCTCGCGCATGTGCTCTATCGCGACCGGGTCGTAGGCGACGATTTCGGCGCCGCGCGCCTGGAGCCCCTCGATGACGGGGATCGCTCGGCTGTTACGGATGTCGTCTGTCCCTGGTTTGAACGCGAGGCCGAGCACCGCCACCTGCTTGCCGGCGACATCGACGTGGTCGTCCATGAGCGAGAGCAGCCGGGTGGGTTGGCGATCGTTCACCGTGGTCGCGGCGTCGAGCATCGACGGCTCGTAGTCTTGTTGTTGTGCGGCCGCGCGAATCGCTGCCGTGTCCTTCGGGAAACAGCTTCCGCCCCAGCCGACGCCAGAGCGGAGGAATTGCTCGCCAATTCGGTCGTCAAGCGCGATCGCATCTGCGACCTCGTAGGCGTCAATGCCGAACTCCTTACAGATGTTTCCGATATCGTTGATTAGGCTGATTTTGGCGGCGAGAAAGCCGTTGTTCGCGTACTTGATCATTTCGGCCGTCCGGGTGTCCGTCTCGACGACCGGTGCGTCGCTCCGCTCGATGAGGGGGTCGAAGACTTCATGTATGTCCGCGAGAGCGCTCTCGTCGTCGGCGCCGAGCACAACCTTGTCGGGAGCGAGGAAGTCGGGGACTGCCGTCCCTTCACGCAGGAACTCGGGATTCATCCCGACGCCGAAGTCGTCGCCTGCTGTCTTGTCGCTGGCCACTTCGAGAATCGGCGTGATCGCGTCTTCGGTCGAGCCCGGGACGACAGTGCTTTTGACGACCACGGTGTGCCACGTGTCCTTGGCGGCGAGGGTCATCCCGAGTTGTTCGGCAGCCGCCTCCATGATCGAGAGGTCGATGCTCCCGTCTTCGTTCTGGGGCGTCGGGAGACAGAGGAAGGTTATGTCAGTGTCGAGGACCGCCTCGTAGTCGGTGGTTGCTTCGAGTCGGCCCGTGCCATTGGCGCCGGCGTGGTCGGCGACGAGGTCCGCAAGCCCGTCTTCGTGGATCGGCGCCTCGCCGTCGTTGATCGCGTCGACGATTTCTTGATCGACATCGACGTTGACGACTTGGTGACCGAGGTCGGCGAAGCACGCCGCGACGGTCGTGCCGACGTAGCCGCTGCCGATGATGCTGACGTTCATACGGGCGGATGACACCGAGGTAGCAAGAGGATTGGGTTGCGGAGATGAAAAGATACATATCGGCATCGAAACTGTCCACGTAGTATGAAAGCCGTCGTACTCGCGGCTGGCGAAGGTACGCGACTCCGCCCCCTCACCGAGGACAAGCCGAAGGGGATGGTGGAGGTCGCGGACGAGCCCCTGCTCACGCACTGTTTCGATCAGTTGATCGAGCTGGGCGCCGACGAGCTGGTCGTTGTCGTCGGCTACCTGAAGGAGGTGATCATCGACCACTACGGCGACGAGTATGAAGGCGTGCCGATCACCTACGCCCACCAGCGCGAGCAGAACGGGCTGGCGCACGCGCTGTTGACCGTCGAGGAGTACATCGACGACGACTTCATGCTCATCCTCGGGGACAACGTCTTCGAGGCGAACCTCCAGGACGTGGTGCGGCGCCAGCGCGAGGAACGCGCGGACGCCGCGTTCCTCGTCGAGGAGGTGCCGTGGGAGGAGGCATCGCGGTACGGCGTCTGTGACACGAATCAGTACGGCGAGATCACCGACGTGGTCGAGAAGCCCGACGACCCGCCGTCGAACTTGGTGATGACCGGGTTCTACACGTTCACGCCGGCGATCTTCCACGCGTGTCATCTGGTACAGCCGTCGAACCGGGGGGAGTACGAGATCAGCGAGGCGATCGACCTGTTGATCCAGAGCGGGCGGACCATCGACGCGATCGGGATCGAGGGCTGGCGTGTCGATGTCGGGTATCCGGAGGATCGGGACAAGGCGGAGGAGCTGTTGCAGGGAGACGAAGTCGAGGCGTAAAGGTCGTCAAGCAGCGCTCCGGCGCGTTTGACGACCTCGAGCTAGGCCCGATAGGAGGTGGTGGGTCTCACACCCACAATTTCGCAGGACACGAAGACGTTCCGCCTTCTCGGACCCGACTGATGGGAAGGGTTTGGTCTTCGTCTTCACCGAGGATAGTTTCTCTTAAATATCATATAGATGGAGTGTCAGTATGGATGCGTCGTTGCCTGCCGTGATCGCAGGCACATCATCAACGACGGTACTCACTGTGGCTGGTGCTCTTCTCTTCGGCTTTACGATCTCCTGTGTCGTCCGGGCTCTCGACTAATGAACTACCCCACCCTACTCGCTCACCGCTGACGCGGTTCGCTCTTTGAGGGTGGGGTTTCCTGTTTCCACGACGCGCTTTACAGATACAGGTGTATCCGTAGGGAGCACAGTCTTCACAGGCGTTGATTTGGAGTATCCCACTTCTACGTCTTCGAAGCCGCGCGAAAGGATGTTTCACGCCGCGTTCGCATCTCTGTCCGCCTCAAACCCGCAGGCGGGACAGGAGTATTCACGGATCCACAACGGCTTCTCCGTCGAAACGCCGCACGACGCGCACTCCTTGGTCGTCCCTCTGGGATTGACCGTAACGTTGAGAGCCCACAAGAACTCGCGGGATCGTACGGAAGACGAAGTTTTCTGTGATGACGAGACGCTCCGCGTCTCGAACCACTTGCCCCGAGACAGTTCACGGGGGATTTCGGCCAGTATTGAGCGGGTCGTACGAATCCATGTGATAGGCGACCCGCCAGAGTTTGAGGACGGCACGAGTGACCAATACTTCGGGAGCATGTTTGATACAGGATTCTTCGACCTCATCTGGCTTTGAGCTCGCAGTTGGCGGCGGATGATAATGTTCGAGCCCCGTGACGTTGAGATAGTCGTCTGTATGTGGATGTTTTTCCCATCGAAAATTCACCGCTTCTGTGTCCGTATAGTGGAACTTGTAGTCAGCCTGTGTGGTCCACTGGACGTCTATCCGCGCCGCGTCGGCCGTACACAGTCCATCGTCAAGCGCAACTTCGAGGACAGATGGATGAAGATAGTCATCGAGTTCAGCTGTCGCAAGCGGCTCCATTTCCTCGATAACATCGCGAATCGTTAGCAGTGCCGGACGGTCTGTCGCTCCACGGAGCGTATGGTGTTCGTCGTGATCTGAAGCGTTCACCATCGCTTAGGCCGGGACGTTCTCATCAGTCGAGCGACGGTCATCGTCGACAAACTGCTCGGCGGTGCCGATCGAGAGGGCCGCATTTGCGAACGCGAGGTTTCGACGGAGCGTCTTCCACTCACGAATCCGCTCGGGATCGATCTCCTCTTGTGGAACTCCAGACTCGGCGAGAGCCTGATTCGTTTGGTTGACGGCTAACGCTTCAGGGGACTCGACACCGAATTCAGTCTGACACTCTGTGAGCTGCTCGCGCATTTCCTGAATCCGTGCGACGAGTTCGTCAGTCGAAACGTGCTCTAGGATGTCGGACGCCTGTTCCATGACCAGTGATTCGGGCGAGCGACGATACCGCGTACTGCCGTGCTCGCCGGGTGTCGTCTCGACGAACCCCTCGTCTGCGAGTGTGCTCAGATGCTTTCGAGCGGTCTTCGGAGCGGTCCGCGCATTATCAGCGACCGTATCAGCCGACAGTGGGCTGTATGTGTGGCTAATGACATGCCGGATGCGCTCGTATGGCGTCGTGTTAGACTCCCAGTCTGTCCCGACTGCCTCGTTGATATCTGTAAACGTAGCTGGTGGGTGTCGGTCGCTCATGTAGGCACACACGAACTAGGGGAAAATAGTACTTTGGTATCATAGTATATTCTTTCATTGCTCTCGAAAGCAGTGGTCCGTCCACGCAGACCAGTACGCGGCGGTCGGTCTGTGCTAACAGCGGAACCGGTGGGGTGGGTGTGTTACCTCCCAGCGCGAAGACCGGGTCGATGCCGCGTTCCTCGTCGAAGAGGTCGACTGAGAAGACGCGTCGCGGTACGGGGTGTGCGACACCAACCAGTACGGCGAGGTGACGGGCGTGGTCGAATAGCCCGACGACCCGCCGAGTAATCTGGTGATGACCGGGTTTTACACGTTCAGTCCCGGCATTTTTTATGCGTGACACCTCGTACAGCCGTCGAACCGGGGGGAGTACGAGATCAGCGAGGCGATCGACCTGTTGATCCAGAGCGGGCGGACCATCGACGCGATCCCGTTGGACGGGTGGCGCGTCGATGTCGGGTATCCGGAGGATCGCGAGAAGGCCGAGGCGCGGTTGGAAGGGGAGAGTTTGAAGAGGGGAGACGGCGGAATCGAGGGACTGAGTACTCACGAATCCGCGAGGTGACCGATCGGAGGAGCGCTTTTTCGTGTCGGTGGTCCGGATCGGATGATGAGTAACCGGTCGAATTCCACGTACTCACTCTGGCTTGTCTCCGGAGCAGAGACAACGGCTCACCGTCAGCTCCAAGCGACGATCACGGAACTTGCTGAGCGGGTCGAGGACGCACCGGTCTTCGGTCCACACGTGACGGTGGTCGGCGGTATCGATGACGAGCGTACAGCGCTGGAGGAGACGACGCGGACGCTTGCGGCTCGGACCGCACCGCTCGCGTTCGATGGCGTTCGCTGGTCGACGACGCGGCACCAGTGTGGGTTCCTCTCCCTGGTACCGACCCTTGAGTTGATGGAGGTACACCGGTCGGCACGAGAGGCAATCAGTGGGTCGACCGCAGCGTATTACCCACATCTCAGTCTCGTCTACAGTGAGATGGATCTCACGGAGCGACGCGACTTTGCGCAGTCGATCGACACGGCAACGCTTCCGGGCAGCATCACGTGTCAGGCGCTGGCGCTCGTGGACACCACAGAGTCAGAATCCGAGTGGGAGACAGTCGTCGCCGTTCCGCTCTCGGAGTCGTGACACGCCGGTGGCTTCACGGTCGTCGCGGTCGCGAGACCGGGTATGGACGCGCTCATCCCCGCGGCCGGCCGCGGGACGCGGCTCGGCGAGCGAACGGAGACGCAACCGAAGGGACTCGTCGAGGTTGCGGGGCAACCCTTATTGGCACATGTCTTCGAGACGGCCGTCGAGGCGGGCGCCGAGAAGCTCGTCGTCGTGATCGGGTACGAAGGGGCGCAGATCGTCGATCAGTTCGGCGACGCGTTCGCGGGCGTGCCGATCACGTACGTTCACCACGCGAGCAGCTCGGGTTGGGCCACGCCGTCCGCCAAGCGGAGCCGCACATCGACGGGTCGTTCCTCCTCTTGAACGGTGAGAACGTGTTCGCCGGGAGCGTCGTACCGGCGGTTTCCGCGGCCACCAAAGCGGGCGTCGACGGCGTGCTTGCCGTCGAGGAGGTGTCGACAGCGGAGGCGGCGACGACAGGTGTGCTTGCGCTTGACGGAGATCGCGTGACCGGACTTGTCGAGAAGTCCGACGACCCGCCATCGACGCTCGTGATGACTGGGTGTTACCTGCTCCCCGCGGACGTGTTCCACGCGTGTGCGCTGGTCCAACCGTCTGCGGAGGGCGAGTACCAGCTGAACGAAGCGGTCGGGCTGTTGGTTCGGGCAGGGTACGAGATCGAGACCATCCATCTCGGTGAGCGCGTGAACGTGAATACGCCCGCCGATGTCGAGCAGGCGGCACGGCTCGTGCGGGAGTAGTCGGGTTAGCGATCGTCGAGGTATCGTTTAACGTACGGATGGAGATTCTCGAACGGCGGCCGGAAGACTTGGAAGGCGCTGTGTTGGTCGTCGCCGCCGATCTCGGGATCGTCGCGGTCGAAGTGACAGCGATACCCAGTCGCGAGATAGTGTTTCGAATCGACGCTATCGGCCGCTGCCGTTTCGTAGAAATGTTCGTAGGTCCCGAGACAGTCGTCGATGACGACAGGTTCTCCGAGTTCCTCGTTGGCCACGCGGTGGACAGCATCAGTGCGAGGTTCGTTTTTGAACACCGTTCCACCGGGCACGAACCACTCGCCTTTTGCGGGCTCGTTCTCGCGTTTCCCCAAGAGGACGCCGCCGTCGTGGTCGATCACGAGATCGACGGAGACGAGCGGAACGTTTGCGACGATCAACTTCCATTCCTCGTCCGGGATCGGGTCCGTATCGGCCATCAGTCAAGGTAGTAGTCGACAGCGCGTTCGAGCCCCTCCTCGAAAGAGTACTGCGGCTCCCACCCCAGCGCTTCGATCTTCTCGGTGTCGAGCGCGTATCGCTGATCGTGACCTGCGCGGTCTTCAACGAACTCGATGAGGTCGTCGGACGCGCCGACGGCATCGAGAATCGCCTCGGTAACCTCGAGGTTCGTCTTTTCCGCGTGGCTGCCGATGTTGTATACTTCGCCAATCTCTCCTTCTCGTAGCACGAGATCGAGCGCCCGACAATTGTCCTCGACGTAGATCCACTCACGGACGTTGGACCCGTCACCGTACACGGGGAGCGCCTCCCCGGCAGCCGCGTTCTGGATGAATTTCGGAATGAGCTTCTCAGGGTGTTGTCGCGGGCCAAAGTTGTTACTGGTTCGCGTGATGACCACGGGGAGGTCGTGGGTCGTCTGGAAGCTGTTCGCGAGCAGATCTGCGCCCGCCTTCGTCGCAGCGTAGGGATTGCGCGGGTTGAGCGGGTCGTCTTCCGAGAAGGTCCCGTCGAGCACCTGCCCGTACACTTCGTCAGTCGAAATCTGGAGGAAGCGATCGATGTCCGCCTCACTAGCCGCATCGAGCAGGGTTTGTGTCCCTTGGACGTTCGTGCTCACAAACGGCTTTGCACCCTCAATGGAGCGGTCTACGTGTGACTCCGCGGCGAAATTGACGATTGCGTCCACGTCAGCAACGAGGTCTCTCACGAGTTCCTGATCGCGGATATCCCCTTCGACGAACTCGTGGCGCGGGTCGTCGAGGACGCCCTCCAAGTTGTCTTTTGAGCCCGCATACGTCAGCGCGTCCAGTGTGACAATTTCGTCGTTTTCGTGGGTGTCGAGTACGTGGTGAACGAAGTTGGACCCAATAAAGCCGGCCCCGCCTGTGACGAGAATTCGCATACTACTACCCTCAACAGCACCTATTTATATTTCTGTTGAAAAATCGAACTATGCGTCTTCTCGTCGTCGGAGCGAACGGGCTCCTCGGGAGCAACGTCGTTCACTCCGGGCGTCAGCGCGACTGGACCGTTATGGGCACGTATCACTCGACACGGCCCAAGTTCGAGATCCCGCTGACACAGTTCGATCTTGTAGAATATGAGGCGTTCGACGAGGTCCTCGAAACACACGATCCGGGCCTCGTCATCAACTGTGCCGCGATGACGGACGTGGACGGCTGTGAGAAGAACCCGGAGCAGGCAAACGTACTTAACAGCGACGCACCGGGCGCGTTAGCGGATCAGTGTGCGGCCAACGATGTCGAGTTCGTCCACGTCTCGACCGATTATGTCTTCGACGGCACCGCACGCGACCCCTATGGTGAGGAGGCGTCGCCGAACCCCGTCCAAGTGTACGGCGAGTCGAAGCTGGCGGGCGAGCGAGCAGTCCAAGAGGCTGACGGAGACCACCTGCTCACGCGGCTCTCCTTTGTCTGGGGCGTTCATCGGAGCTCGGGTGCGCTCACCGGGTTCCCGGAGTGGGTTCGAGACCAGTTGGAATCGGGTGACACGGTCCCACTCTTTACTGATCAGTGGGTGACGCCGACGCGAGCGGGCCAGGCGGCTACGACGCTGCTCGACCTAGTTGATGCGGGTGCAACCGGACTGTACCACGTTGCGTGTCGATCCTGTGTCACACCCTACGCATTCGGCGAGGTACTTGCCGACCAGCACGGCGCAGATACAGCGCTGCTCAAAGAGGGATCGACCGACGACATCGATCGGGATGCGGAACGCCCGACGTACTCCTGTCTCGACGTGGCCACCGTCGAGTCGCAGCTCGGTCGGCCACAGCCACCCCTCGAAGAAGATGTGAGCAAAATCTGGGACGCGGTGCGTTAGATCTCGTAGCGCTCGCGGTTGTCGAGAAAGTGATCACGTGCCTCTTCTGGGAGCTCGTCAAATCGGAGAACACCCTGACAGCCGAGTCCCGGACACTTCATCACGCGGTTGGACTCAAGCTCGTTCGCGGCGACAACGGTGCCACAGTCCGGACAGGAGTGAGTGATGATGCGCATGGTTACAGTTTGAGCTGGGAGTTCTCGCCGACGACGAGGCGACGGCCCTCGGGAAGGTGATTTTCGGCGCTTTCGACGTTCGCGCTCCGGCCGAGAAGACTGTCGACGATCCGGCCTGACGCCGTGATCGTCGAGTCGCCAATGACGACGCTGTTCTCGATATGGACGTTCTCCAGCGTGGAGTTCGCGCCGATCGAGGTGTACGGCCCGACGTAGGTGTCGCTCTTGATGACCGTGTCCGCCGCGATGGAGACCGGCCCTCGGACGACTGCGCCGTCCTCGATAACCGACGATTCGTGGAGTTCGATGCGGCCGTCGACCTCAGCCCCATCTTCGACTGTCCCTGCAGTGTCGAGAGATTCATCCTCGAGAACGAGCCGGTTCGCGTGGAGGATGTCCTCCGGCTTCCCGGTGTCTTTCCACCAGCCCGTGACGACGTGCGAGTCGATCGCGTGGCCGTCTTCGAGCAGGTCCTGAATGGCGTCCGTGATCTCGAGTTCGCCGCGCCACGACGGTTCGAGGTCGTCGATGGCGTCGAAGACCGCGGGCGAGAAGACGTACATCCCAATGAGCGCGAGGTTCGTCGGCGGGTCGTCGGGCTTCTCGATGAGCTCCGTGACGTTGCCCGCGTCGTCGACGTCCGCGATGCCGAACGCTTGGGGGTTCTCCACCTCTTGGAGTGCGATGCCCGCTCCGTAGTCGCCGGCTTCGAAGCTCTCGACGAGATCGGTGACGCCGGACTTGAGGATGTTGTCCCCGAGGTACATCACGAAGTCGTCGTCGCCGACGAAGTCACGGGCACAGCCCGCGGCGTGGGCGAGTCCAAGAGGGTTCCCCTGGACGATGTAGGTGATGTCGACGCCGTACTTCGAGCCGTCGCCGAGGAGCTCCTGAATTTCGACGCGGCCCTTGTTCCCGAGGATGACGCCGATCTCGGTGATGCCGGCCTCCTTGAGATCGTCGATCGCGTATTCGAGGACCGGCTTGTTCGCGACCGGGACGAGTTGTTTGGGACCAGTGTGGGTGATGGGGCGGAGGCGTGAGCCCGTGCCGCCTGAGAGAAGGACGCCTTTCATCTTTCACTCGTGAGGTGGTTCCTCCCAGTCTAAAGGTATTTCGTCAGTGTCATATGGGAGTCGCACCTCATCCGGTTCTTCGTAGTCGTAGAGTTTCGTCGGATAGTTGATGAGGAGCGACGGTTCGTCGCCGATCGCTTTGAAGCCGTGCCAGCAGTCGCCGGGGATGCGGATCAGCTGTTGGTTGTGCTCGCCGATAACGAACGTATCCAGTTCGCCTTGGGTGGGGGAGTCGTCGCGATCGTCGTAGATGCCAACCTTGATTCGGCCCTGCGGGCAGACGAAGTGATCGATCTGGCCTTCGAGGTGGCGATGCCACGCGCGGATGATCCCCGGATAGGTCATCGAGTAGTAGGACATCGCCGGATCGATATCGTACACATTCCAGTCTTCGCGGAAGACTTCGACGAGGTGGCCGCGTTCGTCGGTGTTTACTTGGAGGTCTCTGACTTCGATGTCGTGGATCATTCCACTGAGGATTATCTGTACAGGGCTTTGACCTTTCGATGTCGATCTAAGCATTCATATGTACTGACGAATAGGTTCAGATTAAATGGATACGCTCGTTGTTGGACTCGATGGTGGCGAATGGGATGTGATTGATCCTATGATCGAGGCCGGTGAGCTACCAAATCTCGGTCAACTCAAAAACGACGGCGTTTCTGGTCCGCTTGAATCGATTACCCCACCCGTTTCTCCTCCGGCGTGGAATTCCATTCAGACTGGAACGAATCCTGGCAAGCATGGTATCTTTGACTTCAGCACTTTCGAAGAAGACTACAATCGACGGTCGATCAACTCTTCCGATCGTCGATCATCTCCGTTCTGGTCGATTATGAACGATTATGGAACGACCACAGGATTGTTCAAAATACCATTTACTTACCCGCCGGAAGAGGTTGACGGATATCTCGTCAGTGGGTTCCCAACACCGAATAGTATTGAGGATTTTGTTCAACCGGAACCACTCAGGGACACAATAGGCACAGCTGAAAACCTCTTTGAGGACAAGTCCCTCTACAAGGCTGGAAATGAAAGGGAATTCAAAGAGAATCTAATCAAGGTAGCGGAATATCAGACAGAACTGTTCCTCACCTTGATCGATGACCACGAAACGGAATTTGCGATGTCTGTCTACGACGGAAGTGATCGTATCCAACACTACTTTTGGAAATATTTAGATGAATCTCACCCACGGTACGATCCCGACTCTCCGCATACTGACGCCATTAAACGGTATTACGAGACCGTTGACGACGGTATCGGACAGATTCTAGAACAAACAGATGACGAGTGTGACGTGCTCATCATTTCTGATCATGGGTTCGGTCCTCTCTCGTATGATATCTATATTGACGAATGGCTAGAAGACACGGGATACCTCACCCGAGAAACTCAGGGTTCACCTAATCAAGTTGCTATTGATCTCGCAGCCGAGATACTCAAGTTCGGGTGGGATGTAGTAGGCAGCGCTGGGCTACAGAAATTAGTAAAGTCGGTGCTCCCTGCCTCATGGTTTGAGTTTGGAGGGTCTCTTCAAGATAATTCCCATCGAACAATTGTCTGGGATGAAACGGAGGTCTTCTTTTCGACGCTTTCAGGACAAGCACTCTTCATTAATCTTGAGGACCGATTCACTCAGGGGACAGTAACTCACGAAGAGTATGATACGGTGGTGGAACAGGTTCGTGACTCACTTCGCTCCATTCGACATCCAGAAACCGACGACCAACTGGTGGAAGCGGTGGTTCGGAGTGAGGAAGTATACTCTGGTTGGATAGTGGATGACGCACCTGACCTAATCGTTCGCACAAACCCTGAGTACACCTTGAAAAATGGCCACTCCGATGAATTGATTCGTCCCTCGAAACAGTACGGTCAGGACAGATCTGGGGACCACCGTAGAGACGGCATATTCATCGCCTCAGGACCGAATTTCAACTGCGGCACGATAGAGAATGCAAGCGTTGTGGATATTGCACCGACTCTGCTTCATCTTCATAATTGTCCGATTCCGGAGACGGTCGATGGAATAGTACTACAAGACGCAATGACGGAAGAACACAAAGGAGTTTCCTCGATTAAGTATACAAATAATTACGGCGAAACGGATGGGGAGAGACGAGAATGGAGTGAAAGTGAGGAAGAGGCCTTAGAAGAACGGTTGAGTAATATGGGTTATCTCAATTGAACAAATGAGCGAGAAGAATGATAATGGGATATTTACAATCGCTAAACAAGGTAGCATCACCTTTCTTGGGAACATATTGGGAAAAGCACTCGGTTTTTCGTTTGTCGCTACAGCGACCCGACTCGTCACTCCTACACAATACGGGGTCTACACACTAGCGTTGTCGATCGTTCTCTTTGTTCAGGGCTTCGTCAGTCTCAACATTCACCGATCAGTCGATTACTTCATTCCACAATTCCTCAATAATAATGAGTACGGAAGGGCTAAATCAACGCTCCGAAACGTTTTGATAATTGGAACCTTCTCTTCATTAGTTGGATTAACGATCGTTTTTCTGAGTAGATCCTTCATCGCAGATCTGTTTGGCGAGCCTCAGCTGGTCATCGTACTCGCACTGTTTGTGCTACTGATCCCGATTCAGACGGTCAATAAGGTACTGATTGCATCTTTCAACAGTATCAAGCGAATGGAGTATCGGATGCTGGTGAAAGATCTGCTGAACCCCCTTTGCCGGATCGTCGCAATAGTCGTGCTTATAACCACCGGGATGGGTCTTATGGGTTTGGTCGGGGGGTATCTCGTCGGGGTTGCGTTTGCAGTATTTACTGGACTGATAATTTTTATATATAGGGTAGAGTGGATCAGAGAGTCTGAAGTGGAGTCAGTCTCTAACCGTGCGCTATTGTCCTATTCACTTCCGCTAGTCCTTGCAGGTGTGATTTATTCTCTTGTTGGACAGATCGACTATTTCATAATAGGATATTTTCTCGGCTCGGCAGAGGTTGGCCAGTATCAAGTCGGGTTCTTGCTCGCTTCAAACCTGCTTATTGCACTTCGGGCAATTACTCCGATCTTCAAACCGATTGTGGCCGAGAATATGAGCAATAACACGCTCCTTCAGAACCGGTTCACACTAACGACGCGGTGGGTGACTATCCTGACGATCCCTCCGACTCTGACACTCGTGTTAGCCCCAGAGACTTATCTTTCTCTCCTATTCACTGAGCAGTACACTGCAGCAGCGACCGCGGTTGTCGCACTCTCTATTGGATACCTTCTTAATGCAGCATTCGGACCAGAGGGAATGATGCTTGAGGGGCTTGGTCACACTCGTCTTACCCTGCTAAATACGGTCGTTCTCGTTGGTGTAAATGGAACTTTGGACGCGTTGTTGGTTCCTACATTAGGAATTCTTGGGGCGGGAATTGCGACTGGTACTGCTCTTACAGTTGCCGGAATGGCGGGGGTCATCGAGATTTATTATCTCCGTGGGATCCACTCCTTTAGCAGAGGTTTAGTACGCGTTTGGACAGCTGCGCTACTTCCGCTACTAGTAGGGATTGTGATTGTGACCAATACTGGTGGTCTGGTACTCGTGATTTCACTCCCGATCCTCGTTGTCTTTTCTTTCGTCGTGGGGCTTCGCCTGATTGGTGGATTCACCTCCGAGGATGTACAGGTCGCTACCCAGTTCGACGAACGCCTCGGATATCCAGTGTTTGAAAAACTACTAATGCCTAATATCGACACCTAAAATAATAATAAAGCAAAATAAGATCATAGTGTCTGAGAGTACTGGAAGAGTTGTAACGATTAAACGAGTAATTCAAGGAAGTTATAAAATTCGATTACGTCTATACGTAGCGGACAGCACCTGAGGGCCGGTTTATCGATAAGTGACCCCTGTTTGGCAAAGCAGGCATTGTTCAGATTAGTTTGCTCTGTTGAATCCACAGTGAGCGGCGGGATAGTCACTGTGAAGCCGGAAGCGAAGCGGAAAAACCGAATGTGTCCAAACCCTCTTCCGCTTCGTTAAGCAAGCCGCGTCGCTGGCTCAAAAGCGCTGTGCCGCCAGTCCGACGGCGGTAAGTGATATGACTGGCCACGGATTTCTCGGCTGGAAGCATATGACGCTCCACTTTTTACGGATTCACATGGTGTGGCATACCGCGAGATCGTCGATTGGGCGAGTGAGATGGATCGCGTTCGTGATCTGTTACAGCGCTCAAACAGCATTCCCGTACCCTCAACGCTGTGCCGGTCGTTTGAGAGGATCCCATGTCGATATGGCGTGTCTTTCTTCGTGAGTCCGCGACCAGCTGCGATCCGGGCTCGCACGGTGTAATCGATGCCACATTCTTCGACCACGAAACGGTATCGAGACACAACCAATACTGCTCTGATCGCCACATACGCTCAAAACGACGACGCTCGCCGATACAGACTTATGTTCCGTCCTCGACATTCACTGCTCGGCACATTGGCCTCGCGACACTCAAACTAGCCGTCGAGTCCCCCTTCGTAACACCAAGAAAATCGAGATTCTCGCTGGCGAGAAAGGCTATGACGACCAATCGCACCGGGACGCCCTCCGGTTAGAGGGCGTCCGACCCTTGCTGCGTCACCGGCTGTTTGCTGCGTACGATCACGCCCACAACGCCCGGTTGGACAGAGAATTAGACGGCCAGCGCTGGATGGCCGAGACTGCCTTTTCGGCCATCAA
>NZ_SGXV01000177.1:0-780 GCF_005435055.1 Halorubrum sp. SS7 | reverse complement strand
GACCTCGCCGACGGCGCGCAGCTGTTCGGCGGTGAGCTGGCCGTTCGCGTTCGCCAGCCGCAGCATGAAGTAGCTCTCCTGGCCGGAGCGCTGGTGGAAGACGCCCCAGAACTTGAACCGGGAGAACCACATGTCGCGCTCGTCCTCCGGGATCGACTCCCACCCGGCCTCGGCGAACCCCAGGATCTTCTCCCGGACCTCGTCCCCGTACATCCCCTCCTTCCACGTCTCCTTCTTGTTCGTCACGCGGTCCCACCCGAGTTACCGGTCCGAGCTATTGACGACGAATTTCCAATTATCTTCGTCATTTGTCTGAATATCGCATAAGTATCGCCGCATAAAGTGTTGTCTCTTTAATAAAAACGAAAAATACGCGCGCTCTCTTCAGAGTGCGGCACTTCGTCCGTTCGCGACGGATAATTGCGGAGTAAGAGGTACGAATTTATAATTCTTGGAATTATTTGGGCTAGAAGAACTCGGATCGGAAATCCGAGATCGAACGCCGATATTGGGTAAGGACATCTAATCGATAGGGAGACCTTCCATCTTTGTCGCGTAGAACCCACCAGAAACGCGATACAACGCGGTCTTTGATGACAGACAACAGTTATCCGTCGCACAGGCCATCGTGTATCCAGTCGAAATGATTCCCGACGACGACGCCAATGGAAACGACGATCGATCAGTTCCGCCGCCCGCATTATGACCGAGCGGCGACCGACCACCTGTATGCGCTGCGCGGTCGGCTGCGGCTACCGCCAGGAGGCGGCGGACGACGAC
>NZ_SGXV01000176.1:0-780 GCF_005435055.1 Halorubrum sp. SS7 | reverse complement strand
GGCGAGCGATCCGGAGCGCCCACGACTCGGTGTGCTCGACGGCGTACGACTTGGGCGCGCTCTCCCCGAAGATCAGCACGAGCGTCGTGATGCCGAACGTCGTCGCCAGCACCGACTGGCCGCGGGAGAGGTAGATCCCGAACAGCGCGGTGGCGATGGAGGTCATCGCCACGTTGACGATGTTGTTGCCGACGAGGATCGTCACCAGCAGGCGGTGGGGGTTCTGTTTCATGTCGCTGATCGTCTTCGCGCCCGTCACCCCCTCGTCGACGAGGCTGTCGATGCGGTGTTGCGGCAGCGAGAACATCGCGATCTCGGACGAGGAGAAGAACGCCGAGAGCCCGACTAAAAGCAGGATCGCGACGACGCCGAGGAGGGTGATGACCCTGTCACCCGGCATCGGTACCTGGAGGACGTCGACCAGCGGCGCAGTAGACGACAAGCCCATGTTCGTTTGTCTTCCGTCGGCCCGCGATTAAAGCGTTCCCTTCGAGTACCCGCGGCGCGTCCCTTCGCGGTCGCCGAGCGGCGCGTTCCGACGGTCGCCCGGACGCGCCGCGTTCGAGGGTGCCGCTGCCGACACGATTACCCGTCTCGCGGGCGAATCGGGACGTATGAGCGAGCCACAGATCACCCTGTACCGGCTTCAGGCGTGCCCGTACTGCGAGCGCGTGGTCCGGACGCTGAACGAACTGGACCTCGAGTACCGCTCCCGGTACGTCGAACCGATGCACTCCGAGCGCAACGTCGTCAAGCGCGTCTCCGGCGCCCGGAGCGTGC
>NZ_SGXV01000175.1:561-782 GCF_005435055.1 Halorubrum sp. SS7 | reverse complement strand
AAGCAGTTCCAGACGGTCATCGACCGCGCGCGGCTGTTTATCGAACAGGCGGAGACACGCGTGTACGTCTCCGTGACGCCCGAACAGCTCGAACAGCTCCGTGAACCGCTGAAACGGGCACACGAGCGCGGCGTCGCCGTCCACGTACTCGTCTACACGGAATCGGCCGGCGATCCGCCGACGGCCGAATCGGTGTCCGGAATCTGTCACGAGGCTCGGTA
>NZ_SGXV01000175.1:0-551 GCF_005435055.1 Halorubrum sp. SS7 | reverse complement strand
GTTCGTCGCGTCGGTCGACCGACAGAGCGCCTGCTTTTCCCACCACCCGGACGCGGTCAACCAGTACGGCGTCCTCGTCAACGATGAGGAGTACACCTTCGTCTTCCACTGGTTCTTTATGACGTGTCTATGGGCGCACGGAACGCCGATATATTCCGAGCGGCAGGAGACCCTGCCGATCGAGTACGTCGATATCCGGCAGTTCATACGCGAGGCACGACCGCTGTTCGAGTCCGAGGCGACGGTGACGGTCCGGGTCGAAGGGACCAATCTCGCCACCGGCGAACCGCGGACGGTCACGGGCACCGTCGAGGGCGTCCAGTCCGTCGTGGGGGGTGAAGAATCGGATCCGCAGATCGCCGGACAGGTGACGCTGATCGTCGATACCGGTCACGAACGGGTCCGTATCGGCGGATGGAACGCCGTGGTCGAAGACGTGGAGGCGACGCGGATCGTCGTTACCGACGTCGCGGACGTCGATAGCTATCCGTCGTTGCGCGCGGGGACGGAACCCGCCGAGTGATCACGAACCACGAGCGTTCCGCGGACCC
>NZ_SGXV01000174.1:0-786 GCF_005435055.1 Halorubrum sp. SS7 | reverse complement strand
GATAGTTGGTAGATGCATCCAGTACTAGTATGGCCCGGGGGATCCTTGGACCGTTAATTCATATATCGAAGTAGCAGGTTGTTGCCCCGCCTGATGTTGCCACTACTTGCTCATGACAGTTTTTTTAGGCAATGCAAACTACTATTTGATATTTTTTTCCAAGTACAGTTGTAGGGTACTCCTTATACTGATTCTTCTGAGCCTGTACGGGGAGCATTAGGTACTGATGTAGTAGGAGTTGAGCTTCACAAATTCACCAGGTAAGCCCAAATTTATTTTCTGCTTGGACAGGTCCACCTCACATGGGTCTGTCTAATATATTAAAAGAGGGATTTTCTTTGCTGTATTGCAGCCCAGTATATCTGTTACTTACAGTAGTAGTCCATTATTGCTGGCCTAGGGGCTTTTGCTCCTACACGAACACCACTCTGTAAAATTTGAGGTCGTCCTTAGAGTCAAACCATTCATGGAGCGCTCTGTGCATCTACCAACTATCGCTAAGCATTCACTTGGTTGGTTTAAGTGGAGGCAACTCCATTATCTTCTAGCATACCCTTCCCAGGCTACATGTAGAAAGAGATCTGTTGGGCCCCACTATTTTTTCACCCAGGGAAGCCTACTTTAGTTATAGCTTGCCAGAGATTTTCTGTGTCATGTAGAAGTCATCCACTTTTAACACCAGGAGGTGGATGTGGGGCCAGGAAATATGTCAATAACGATACGGGACTTCTAACAGTGACTCGCGGCCGCGATATCCTGCAGATGCATCCAGTACTAGTATGGCCC
>NZ_SGXV01000173.1:0-787 GCF_005435055.1 Halorubrum sp. SS7 | reverse complement strand
CTCCACGGGGCGTGTCCGCACGGTAAAGAGAAGGAGACCTGCGAGTGGACCGACTACCACAAGGCGAGCAAGTGCCCGTCGTCGCGGTCGCCGCATCCGATACGGACGGGGTCGATCACCTGGCAGTTGAACATCGGGATCCCGCCGGAGGTCGTCGCGGAGCGGGTGAACGCGACGGTCTCGACGATCGAGGATCACTACGACTGGGCATCGGACGAAGAGCGGTGGCAGCGCTACCGAGATCGGCTCGGGAAGCGCCGCGAGTACGTCGAGCGACTCGACTCAGACTGGAGTAATCATGATGACGACAAGTGAGACACAGACCGAAAGTACAGGCAGTGAGGGGGACGAAGGGCGCAGTATATCCAATCGCGCCCGGCCCGTACACTGAACCGCAGAGCGACAGCGATGCGGTGAGGGAACCGGACGGAAGCGATTTGAAGTAGAGAAGTCGCAGCGCGAGCGAAGCGAGCGATCGTTTTTTCGTAGTTCACGATCGCGCCCGGCCCGCTTCTTCGAAATGGTGAGCGACGCGACCCGTCGGGCGGACCGCGTCTCGCCTGCGCCGGACCGACCGCGGTCTGAACCGCACCGCCTGCGGCCGGTCACTCGTCGCCGCCGTCAGTCAGGATCTCCACGTCGGTGGCCTCTTCCGGTTCGGAGAGCGACGGGTGCTCGACGACCTCTTCGGACTCCGCTTCCTCGTCGTCTCCGGACCATTCGTCTGCGTGGTATCCGTGGCACATGGTACGACACAACATACGAATTCCGGACGATTAAACTCTCG
>NZ_SGXV01000172.1:0-791 GCF_005435055.1 Halorubrum sp. SS7 | reverse complement strand
CAGTGCGTCCGAGTCGATGGCGCCGTAGAGCTGCGGAAGCGCCAGCGGCTCGCGGCCTGTCGCGCTTGATACCACTTCGACCACGCCGGTGCTCGGCGGCGTTGAGTCCCAGTCGTACGTCGCCCGGACCTCCGGGGTCTCCTTAGCTACGTGATTGGAAATATTTTGATTCTCTTCCTTCATTCAGTCACTATCGATAGGACGAAGGCACTACTAACTCTTGTGGATTACAACGGTAAAGGCCGAACAGCGACGTTTTCGACGTTTTTCCGGGACGGCCCGGCGACCGGGACGATGCGATCGCACCTCTGCGCACGGTTATTGAGACCGTGCCGCACCCTGTTCGAGGAGGCCTCGCTCGCTCCCGTCCGACCGGAGGGTGGCCTCCGGCGCGTCTGGGTCGATTCGGGCGTACAGCGGGCCGAACGAGGTCGGACCGTCGCTTACGAGGGCCGCGACGACCCCCACGACGCTCTCGTGGTCGACCGTTCGTCCCTCTCGTAGGCGTCGACCGCTTTAGTAGCCGACACGTCGGTGTGTTCCACGCGTTTCGGAGTGGACACGTCTGCGTGATTTCGTCGTAGTCACAGCGGTAGCGTGTTCACTGGGCTCACACGTGTGCGCCCGGTACACTGTCCTCGCGGGGGCGTTCCGGACGAACGTAGACGGTGGAGTCGGCGTAGACGAACACGGCCATCCCGGCGTACGAGAACGCGACCGTTACGTCGTGTGAGGAATCTCCCGTCACTATCGCGTCGAGCCCGTCGGTGTCGATCGCGTCCGAGAGCGGC
>NZ_SGXV01000171.1:0-801 GCF_005435055.1 Halorubrum sp. SS7 | reverse complement strand
CTGTTCGCGGGCCTCTTTCTCGTTGCGACCGCGGCGTCGATCCTCCGAACTGCCTCTATCCCGCGAGACGACCGACTCGCGTCAGCCGCCCAGTGGCTCGAACGACGGTACCCGGCCCTCGGGACATTCGACGTATCCGAACGGGTTGCGCCGACGACCGAGGAGCGGAGACAGGAGCTCGAAGAGGAGTACGTCTCAGGAGAGCTGAGCGAGGCGGAGTTCGAGCGCCGGCTCGCACGGCTGATGGGCGAGCCTCCGGCGACTCGACGGTCGAAGTCGGAGACGGCGCTCGCTGAACGCGGCGTAAATACGCCGTTCGCGTGGGCACAAAACCTACGGGACTCGAAGCCCGACTGAGAACCGAAGATGCCCGAAGAGACCTCCACCCGCCGTCGGTTTCTGAAGGCCGGGAGCGTCACGCTCACGGCAGCGCTTGCGGGCTGTAGCAACGTCTCGTCGTCCGGCACAGAGCCATCCCAGCCGGAGAACCGACGACCGAACACCACGTCGCAAACCGAGGGCAGCGAGTACACTCGAGTCTATCGCGAGACGATCCCGTCGGTCGTGCTGGTCGATACGGGGCGGGGACAGGGGACCGGATTTCTATACGACGACTCACACGTCGTCACGAACGCGCACGTCGCCGGCACCGCGTCGGAGGCACAGCTCCGGTTCCACGACGGAACATGGAGTGACGGGACGGTACTGGGAACCGATTTCCACAGCGATCTCGCCGTCATCTCCGTCGACGAGGTGCCGGAGTCGACGGAGCCGCTGTCGTTCGTGCGAACCAGCCCGGTC
>NZ_SGXV01000170.1:0-814 GCF_005435055.1 Halorubrum sp. SS7 | reverse complement strand
CGCCATCATCGGCTTCCTCGTCGCCGCCGGCAGAGCCGTCGAGGCGTCCTGACGCCGATCGGTCGGTGGGAGCGCCCCGCAGTTGGATACGTCCGGAGCAGGTGGACGTGTCGTCCCGAGCACGTTTCCGTAGAGTGGCGCACGGTCTAGGCGACGTCTTCGGCGAGGCGTTATGTCGATTCACGAAGGAAAACTACTACTGGCGTGACTATCCCCGTGGTTTCGACGCCGAACGTACTCGGCGGGAAACCCAGGGCGGAGGGGACGCGCGTCGGCGTCCACCAGGTAGGGTCGCTGGTCCACGAGCACGGCCGGTCGAGGGCGGCCGTCACCGAGGAGTTCGGCCTGACGGCCGATGAGGTCGACGCCGCTATCGAGTACTACGAGTCGAATCCCGACGAGACGGAAGCGATCGCAGCGGAGGCGAACGCGACTCGCGACCGACTGACAGACGTGAGCCGCGCACCGTAGTGATGCGGCTCCTCTGCGACCAGAACGTCGCACGTCGGTATATCGACGCCCGTATCGAAGCGCCAGACCTTCGAGCAGTCACTGTCCGTGATGCGCTCGATCCTCGTGCGACCGATCCCGACATCGCGGCGTACGCTCGCGAAAACGAATACGTCGTGTTGACCGCAGACGAGGACTTCTTCGAGTTGTCGGAACGGTGTGGCTGTCTGTATTTCCACTAACTCGATCGGCCGCCTGTCGGCGATGTGCTAACTGCTATCCGGCTGATCGATGACGCGCACGACGACCATACCGGGATCGCCGAGGTCGTCCCGGACGGGTGGGCCTGAGCTACTTGTACGAT
>NZ_SGXV01000169.1:0-821 GCF_005435055.1 Halorubrum sp. SS7 | reverse complement strand
CCAATCATAAGGACTAATTTTCGAGACATCCAACAGTGTCGCCACTCAGACCGCGCGCTAGCCCAGACTGAGTGTCTCTCTATCCGATTCCAGTCTCCTTCTTCAGCAGCGTCAGTGTGTTATCTGCGTCACCATCGGCGAGTGCTCGTACTTACCAGTCAATGCGACCTGAACGAGCAAGTCGACGGCCCGCCAGATAGAGTACTCGCCTCTCGGCACGGGGCGAGCATCGAGGACGAGTGGAACAGCGTTACCGACCAATGGACTGTAGCCCACTGGTAGGCGTACTCGTCGGTGTTCTCCTTCGTTCCGATGATCTCGTCCTCGTAGCCCGTACGGTCGCCCGTGAAGGGGTCAGCTTCGGTAATGTCGATCGCGACGATGCCTGCGCGAAAGAACTCCTCCGTCTCTGCGACTTTGCCGATGAGTTGCCGGATCGCTCGTCGATACATCGCTCGAACCTCCGGTATCGGGAGGTCACGTAGGTGGTCGCGGTGAGCATGTCCGGGTGGTGTCCGCTCCCGCGTTGACTCGTAGCTGAAACTCCGAGCACCCTCGTTGGCAGCCAAGTTCTCACGGAGCCCGAGATAGGTCTGTAACCCCCAGTAGGCGTTCTCGTGAATCTCACTCCCGTTACCACGGTCTAGCGAGAGCGCCGGGAAGACAACGCGGCTGACCTGTTCTATAATCGTCTCTGCCCGGCCCAAGATGCGTTGCTCGTCCGGTGCTGAATCCTCGACGGCGGTGTCCCGGTAACAGAGCTTCTGCTCAGGGTCGCGTGGAACCGAGATATCTGTATTCTAGGCTTCAATGAAAAGAGT
>NZ_SGXV01000168.1:0-828 GCF_005435055.1 Halorubrum sp. SS7 | reverse complement strand
GTACTGACGTCCCGCGAGTCCCGGTCGGTGGACGACCACGAGGTCGGGCTCGCGCCCGACGGGCTGGAGACGCTCAGCCTCGACGGCGACGAGGGCGTACGCTGGAAGCCCGTCGAAGAGGTCAGTCGCCACGACGCGCCGGACGAGCTGCTTCGGTTCGAACTCGAGTCCGGTCGGACGATCCGGGCGACGAAGGCCCACTCGTTCGTCACCCGGCGCGACAACGAGGTCGTCCCGGTCGCCGGCGACGACCTCGAAGCGGGTGACTGGCTCCCGGTCGTCGGCTCGTACGAGAGCGACGGCGACGACGAGGTCGACCTCCGGGAGTTCCTCCCGGCGACCGACTACTGGTACACGTCGACGCTCGCCGACGGCGGCGTCGACACCGCTCCGGTCGGGGCGGATCAGCTCCGCAACAAGCGCGACGCGCTCGACGCCGGAGACCTCGACGGGGAGACCGTCTATCCGACCGGCGGGACGGTCGGTCTCCCGGAACGATTCCCGCTCGACGCGGAGACGGGGTTCTTCGTCGGCGCGTGGCTCGCGGAGGGGTCGCTGACGGACCACTACGTGTCCGTCTCGAACGTCGACGAGACGTTCCAGGACCGCGTCCGAGCGTTCGCCGATCGGTTCGACCTCTCGGTGAACGAGTACGAGAACGACAGCGGGTTCGCTCGCGGCTACGACGTTCGCGTGAACGGGACGATCCTCGCCGACTTCCTGCGCGCCGCGTGTACGGAAGACGAGCAGAAGATCGTTCCCGGATTCGCGTACGGCGCGGACGACGAGTTCGCCCGGCTCTGTACCTCGATCGTGAACCAGCAGCTC
>NZ_SGXV01000016.1:66707-71136 GCF_005435055.1 Halorubrum sp. SS7 | reverse complement strand
GGCGCCGTCGACGCCGCCGTCCGGTTCGGCGCCGCGGTCCGCGTCGTCGCCGCCGACGCGGGCGCGCTCGCCCGGGTGTCGCTCGCGAGCGGCGTCGTGTGGGCGGCGGACGTGGCGACCGCGGTCCTCGTCCTCGCGGCGCTCCTCGGCGGGTTCGGGGCGGCGGTCGACCCGGTCGCGCTCTGCGTCGTCGGCACCCTCGCCGTCTCGGCCGGGAACCTCGCGAAGGTGCTGCCGCTCTCGCAGGGCGGCATCGGGCTGTACGAGGCGGCGTTCACCGGCATCGTCGTCGCCGCCACGCCGATCCCGGCCGAGACCGCGCTCGCCGCCGCGGCGCTCGACCACGCGCTGAAGAACGGCGTCACCCTCGCGGGGGGCGGCGCCGTCGCGGCCGCGCTCGACCTCTCCGTGACGCGCGCCCCCGACGAGTCCGAGCGAGAGCCCGACGCGGGCGCGACGCGGCCGACGACGGACCGCTAGTCTTTTAGGTCAGCCTAAAAACAATCGGGTATGAGTCCGACAGACCCCGACGGCGACGGTCAGGACATCTGCGTGATCGTCCCGACGATTCGAGAGTACGAGTGTCTCCGCGCGTACGTCGCGAACGCCCGCGAGCACGGGTTCGACGTCTCGCGGCTCCACTTCGTCCTCGTCACCGAGGACTTCTGCGAGACCGACGAGATGCGCGCCATGCTCGACGACCTCGACGTCTCCGGCGAGGTGTTCGACGGTAGCCGCCGCGAGGAGTGGTACGAGGCCAACGACGTCGCGGAGTACGGCCACGTCGTCCCGGCCGCGAGTCACGCCGAGACGAGCTTCGGCCTGCTGTACATGTGGGCCGACGAGTCGTTCGACTACGGCGTCTTCATCGACGACGACACGCTCCCGCACGACGACGTCGACTACTTTGGCCGCCACATGGAGAACCTCGCGTTCGGCGGCGAGATCGAGCGCGTCAGCTCCGACGAGGACTGGGTCAACGTCCTCTACGACAACGCCGACGAGCACGGCCTCTACCCCCGCGGCTACCCGTACTCGGCGATGGACGAGACGGTCGAGACCGACGCCGTCGAGGTCGAGTCCGGCGAGGTCGTCGCCTCGCAGGGGCTGTGGACGAACGTCCCCGACCTCGACGCGGTCCGGATCCTGATGGACGGCGACCTGGAGGGCCAGGCGCAGACGCGGACGAGCGCCGACGACTTCGGCGACGACTTCGTCGCCGCGCGCGGCAACTACCTCACCGTCTGCTCGATGAACCTCGCGTTCCGCCGCGAGGTGATCCCGGCGTTCTACCAGCTGCCGATGGACGACAACGAGTGGGACGTGGGGCGGTTCGACGACATCTGGTCGGGCCTCTTCTTGAAGCGCGCCTGCGACGTGCTCGGCAAGCGGATCTACAACGGCGACCCGCTGTGTGAACACAACAAGGCCCCGCGCTCGACGTTCGACGACCTCGCGAACGAGGTCGCCGGGCTGGAGCTGAACGAGCACGTCTGGGAGGTCGTCGACGACGCGGGCGCCGACGCCGACTCGTACGCGGCGGTCTTCGACGCGATGGCCGACGCGCTCGCCGAGGGCGACTTCGACGAGTGGAACAACGGCGCGTTCCTCAACCACTGCGGCGAGTACATGCGCGACTGGCTCGACTGCCTCGACGCGATCCGGCGGACGCCGGCGCCCGCGGACGACTGAACCGACACGACTAAAACCATTTAGGCACGCCTAAAACACATGACGACACACGATTCCACCTCCCGAGACGGACGCGACGTTCGCCGACGGAAGTTCCTCGCGGCCGCCGGCGCGGTCGGCGCGGCGGGGATCGCGGGCTGTAACGGGACCGGCGACGAGGACGGCGAGGACGACGGCGACGGCGCCGGCGACGCCGTGGGCCAGATCGGCTCCGGCCGCGCCGGCCGGGACGCCCCCGGCGGCACGTCGATGTCGGAGATGCCGGCGCTCGAAGGCGAGCTCACGGTGTACTCCGGCCGCGGCGAGTTCCTCGTCGGCGAGCTCGTCGGCTACATCGACGACCTGTACGACGACCTCGACCTGACGGTCCGGTACGGCGGTTCGACCGACCTCGTGAACCAGATCGCCAACGAGGGCGAGGGCTCGCCGGCCGACGTGTTCTACTCGGTCAACGCCGGGTCGCTCGGCGCCCTCGCCGACGCGGGGCGCACGCAGGCGCTCCCCGACGACGTGACCGAGAAGGTCCGCGAGGAGTTCCGCACCGAGCAGTGGGTCGGCACCTCGGGGCGCGCCCGGACGATCCCGTACAACACCGACGAGTACTCGGAGAGCGACCTCCCGGACGACATCATGGCCTTCCCCGAGGAGTTCGACGGTGACCTCGGCTGGGCGCCGTCGTACGGCTCCGCGCAGGCGTTCATCACCGCGATGCGGATCCTCGAAGGCGAGGAGGCGACCCGCGAGTGGCTGGAGGCGATGGTTGAGCGCGGCGCCGCGACGTACCCGGACGAGTTCCGCACCTGCCAGGAGATCGCCGACGGCGAGATCGACGCCGCGTTCACGAACCACTACTACATCCAGCGCGTGCTCGACGGGAACCCGGAGGCGCCGATCGCCACCACGTTCACCGAGGGCGACGCGGGCGCGGTGTTCAACGTCGCGGGCGCCGCGGTCGTCGACACCGCCTCCGACGCCGACCTGGCGTCGAACTTCGTCCGGCACCTGCTGTCGGCGGAGGCGCAGGACTACTTCGCCCGCTCCACCTTCGAGTACCCGCTGATCCCGGAGGTCGAGCCGATCGGCGACCTCCCGTCGATCGACGAGCTGGACGTGCCGGACCTCGACCTCTCGCAGCTGTCCAACCTCGAACCGACGATCGACCTGATGCGCGACGCCGGCGTCCAGATCTGATCGGCCGCTACGCGCCGCGCCCGCACCCTCTCACCGCCACATCGTCCCGCCCGTGTCACTCCGTCCACCGTCCGTTCGTCCCCGCCGGCTCGCCGCCAGTCTCCGCCAGCGGCTCGCCCGCGCCGACCGCGTGACGGTCGCGGCCGGGCTCGTCGCCGTCGCCGCCGGCGCGGTGACGTTCGCGATAGCCGCCACCGTCTTCTCGCACCACTCCGCGAACCACGACGAGGGGGTCTACCTCACGCAGGCGGCGCTGCTGCTCGGAGGGCAACTGGAGTTCCACGCCGGCCCGCTCGCCGACGCCGTCCACCCGTGGTTCTTCATCGAGGACGGCGGTCGGCTCTACCCGAAGTACAACCCCGTCCCGGCGGCGATGTTCGCGGTCTCGATGGGGCTGTTCGGCGAGCCGCGCGTCACGCTCGCCGCCGTCGCCGCGGGCAACGCCGCGCTCGTCTACCTGCTCGGGTCGCAGGCGGTCGGCCGGCGGGCCGGCCTCGCCGCGGCCGCGCTCTTCGCGGCGTCGCCGATGGCGATCGCGACCTCCTCGGCGTTCCTCCCGTACGCCCCGACGACGTTCTTCAACCTGGTCTTCGCGGTCGCGTACCTCCGGAGCGTCCGGGACGGGTCGCTCCCCGCGGCCGGCGTCGCCGGCGTCGCGATCGGGATCGCCTTCTTCGCGCGGCCGTACACCGCGGTGTTGTTCGCCGCGCCGTTCATCGTCCACGCACTGTGGCGGGTGGGGTCTGCGGTCCGGCGCTTCGGCGCCGAGACGGGACGGTCGACGCCCCGCGCGGTGGCGGTCCTGGCTCGTCGCGCGCTCGCGGTCGGCGGGTCCCGCGGGCTCCCCGGGCCAGTCCGCCGCCACGGGCTCACGGCGCTGTTCGGCACCCTGTTCGTCGGCGTCACGCTCGCGTACAACGTCCGGATGACGGGGTCGCCGCTCGTGTTCCCCTACCAGGTGTTCGCGCCGATGGACGGCCCCGGCTTCGGCGAGCGCCGCATCCTCGGCCACTCGGTCGACTACACGCTCGGCCTGGCGCTGGAGTCGAACCGCTACGCGCTCCAAGAGATCGCGACCCGCTGGTTCGCGGCCGGCCCGCTCGGGACGGCCGCGGCGCTCGCCGGCGTCGCGATCGCGGCAATCGGGTGGCGCGCGCGCGGCGACCCGCGGGGGATCCTCGTCGACGCCGGCGGTGCCACCGACGACACCACAGACGCCGCGACGGCCGCCGACGGCGGCGGCGAGGCTGAGTCCGGCCCCGCCGGCTCGCCCGCGTTCCGACGGACGGCGACGCTGCTCCTCGGTGGCGTCGCGGTCTCCGTCGCCGTCGGGAACCTCTACTTCTGGGGGACCCACAACGCGCTCGCCGACCTCTCGGACCCGACCGACGGGCTCGCGTCGCTGTTCGGGCCGTTCTACCACTTCGACCTGCTCGTCCCGCTGTCGGTGTTCGGCGGCCTCGCCGTCGCCGCCGGCTGGCGCGGACTCGCCGCGGCCCGCGAGCGGGTCGTCGAGCGCGGCGTCTCGCCGACAGATCGGAAGAGC
>NZ_SGXV01000016.1:0-66697 GCF_005435055.1 Halorubrum sp. SS7 | reverse complement strand
CGTCTCGCCGACGGCCGCGCGCGTCGCCGTCGCCGCCGTCGTCGCGCTCGCGGTCGCGGGCGGGGGCGTCGCGGCCGTCGACGCGGCCGCGGACCCCATCGAGCGGAACGCTGCGGTAGACGCGAAACACGAGGCCGCGTACGCCCCCTTCGACGAGACGACCTTCGAGGACGGGCTGGTGTTCGTCCCCACGCCGTACGGCGAGTGGCAGAACCACCCGTTCCAGTACCTCCGGAACGGCCCGGGGCTCGACGGCGAGGTCGTGTACGCGCTCGACCGCGACCCCGAGGAGAACTTTGCGGTACTGGACGCGTACCCGAACCGCACCCTGTACCGCTTCGGGTATCAGGGCGTCTGGACCGCGGACCCGGAGACCCGCGTCACGCCGAAGCTGGAGCCGCTCGACCGGCGGTCGGGCCCCCGGATCGACGCCGAGACGACCGTCGGCGTGCCGGACCGCGTCGCCCGCGCGCAGGTCCGCGTCGACCCGCGCCGGGGCGCCCCGGGCCGTCCGGACCACGTCTCCTACACGGTGAGCGACCCCGGCGACTCGCTGGCGGTCGACTGGGCGGTGACGCCCGAAGGCGTTCGGCTGCCCGGCGCGGCGGCCGCCGGGGCGCCCGACGCGGCCGCGCCCGTCCCGTTCGACCCCGACGGCGACGTGGTCGCCGTGACCGTGACGCTCGTCGACCCCACGGGCGCGACGTTCACCTACCGACAGGAGGTGACGGTGCGGGTGACCGAGGGCGGCGAGTCGGGTGCCGAGGGAGGCGGCGTCGAGGCCGTCTGGCCGCCCGAGCGCTCGACCTGCCGGCTCGTCACCGCGTGCGGGACCGAGGGCACGTACCTCCCCGACGAGCCCGACGCGCACCCGGACTGGGTCGTCTTCGAGACTGACGCCGACACGAGCGACTGATACGTCGATTTCTTATAACTGGTTGTCAGCAGATCGGCGGGGAACACCTCCAAAGCCCCAGCCGCGAGGGCGGCGCACGCTCGTTGCGCTCCTCGCTCAGTCACTCAGTTCCTTCGCTGCGGTGCTTACGTCGCCTGCGCCGCCCTCGCGGCTGCCCCTTTGAGTCCCACCCGACCGCACAGCACCGCACCTCGCACCTCCCCAGCCTCGTCAGTCGCCTCCGCTTCGCTCCGGCGACTGACTCCCTCGCGCGGCGCTGCTCGGCCGCGGGGCGGCCTCGCAGGCGCGCGCCACCACATCGTTTACTTATAAATAATCGGCGCTGTCGCTCACGGGTGTACAAACGTCGCCGGCGGCGGTCCACTGTGCCCACAGTGTACGTCCGGACCGCCGTCCGACGACGGCGTGGAGGGCGACGCGCCCTCAGAAGCGCCGCAGTTGCTCTTCGAGACAGACGGTGACGATCGACTTCGCGATGGCGGCGCCGCCCCCGATCGGGTCGAGCTTCGTCTCGCCGAGGCGCTCGGCGTAGCGGATCGGGCGCTCGCGAACGTCGTAGCCGCGCATCAGCGGACGGATGAGCAGTTCGGCGGAGAGGCCGGTGTTCTCCGTCCAGCCGATCTCCTGGACGACCTCGCGGCGGTAGGCGCGCATCCCGGTGGTGGTGTCGTGGACGCGCTCGCCCATCAGCAGGCTCGCGACCGCCGCGAACGCGTGGTTGCCGAAGCGGTTGAACGCCGGCATCGCCTCCGCGCCGTGGTAGAGCCGGTCGCCGCTCACCACGTCGGCGCCGTCGTTGATCTCCGCGAGGAACTCCGGCAGCGCCTCCATCGGGTAGGTGTCGTCGCAGTCGGTGGTGACCACGACCGGCCGGTCGGGCGTCAGGACCGCCTCGCGGACGGCGACGCCGTACCCCTGCGGCTCCTGCTCGATGACGGTCGCCCCGTGCTCGCGGGCGATCTCCGGCGTCCGGTCCGAGGAGCCGTCGACGCAGACGACCTCGGCCTTCCCGTCGGTGACCTCGTCGATGTCCTCCAGCACCGTCGCGATGGCCTCCTCCTCGTTGTAGGTGCCCATCACGACGCTGAGGTCGTCGAAGGTGTACTCGTCGGTCGCCGCCCGGTCCTCGTCCTCGGTCGCGTCCGCGGCCGTCTCGTCGCCCGAGTCCGCGCCGACCGACGCCGCCGACCCGTTCGTCGCGTGTGCTGAGTCGCTCATTACCCGCATCTCACTCCGGACGCACTTGAGTTTTAGGTTTGCCTAAAGCGTCTGTGAACCGGTCGCACGAACCGGCCACGAGGGGTTCTCTGCCGACCGCGACCCGGTCACTCGCCCGCGAGCCAGCCGGCCACGTCGTCGCCGACGCGGAGCGCGAGCGCGGCGATGGTGAGCGTCGGGTTCATCGCGCCGCTCGTGGGGAAGACGGAGCTGGAGGCGATCCAGCAGTTGTCGAGGTCGTGCGTCCGGCAGTCGGCGTCGACGACGCCCCGGTCGGGGTCGTCGCTCATCCGGGTGGTGCCCATGTGGTGGTAGGCGGGCCCGGTCGCGTCCGGCCCGGCGACCCACTCCACGTCGGCGCCGAGCTCCTCGAGGATCGACACCTGGATCTCGTTGGCGCGCTCGATGGTATCGAGCGCCCGGTCGCCGACCGTCCACTCGATCTGCGGCACCGGGTTGCCGCGGTCGTCGGTCCGGTCGTCCGCGAGGGTGATACGGCTCTCTGCGTCCGGCAGCTGCTCGACGAGCCCGCCCATCGCCACGTGGTTCCCGTAGCCGTCGCGGAGCCGCTCCGCGAGCGCGTCGCCCCAGTCGTCGCCCGTGAGCGCCATCTCCACCGGCGAGGGGCCGGCGTAGTTGAAGAACTCCAGCTTGAACGGCGCCTGCTCGGCGTCGGCCTCGTCGTAGAACTGGTCGCAGGCGCTGGTGTAGAAGCCGACGTGGTTCTGCCTGGTCGGCTCGTCGAGCGTGCCGCCGGCGCCCGCGAACAGGTGGTCCATGAAGAACTCGCCGACGTGGCCGCTCCCGTTCGCGAGCCCGTCCGGGTAGCGGTCGGACGCGGACAGGAGGAGGAGCCGCGGCGTCTCCACGCCGCCGGCGGCGACGACGAAGGCGTCCGCCTCCTGTCGGTGGCGCTCGCCGTCGGGCGTCGCGTAGACGGCGGCGGTCACCCGGTCGTCGCCGTCGTGTTCGAGCCGCTCGACCGGCGCGCGGTCGATGACGGTCGCGCCCCGTTCCTCCGCGCGCTCGACGTGGACCGTCGCGTCGTACTTCGCGCCGCTCGGGCAGACGGGCTGGCAGGTGCCGTAGCCGACGCACGGCGAGCGGTCGTCGTACGGCTCGGAGTTGCGCGCGTTCGGCACCGAGTGCATGTCGATCCCCAGCTCCTCGCAGGCCTCGGCGAACAGGGAGTCGCTGTAGGAGGGCTCGAACGCGGGCATCGGGTGCGGCTCCTCGCGCGGCGGCGCGTAGGGGTTGTCCGACGCGCCCGCGACGCCCAGCTCGCGCTCGGCCTCGGCGTAGTAGGGGCGGAGGTCGGCGTAGTCGATGGGCCAGTCGGCGCCGACGCCGCGCTCGCTGGCGGAGTTGAAGTCGTCCTCGTGGAGCCGCATCACCATCCCCTGCCAGTGGAGCGTCGAGCCCCCGACGCCCTTCACGCGGGCGTGGTTGAGCGGGTAGAACCACTCGCCGTCGTTCTCGTGGGCGTCGCGCGCGCCGCCCACGCCCCACACGTCGGGGCGGCCGTACGAGGGCCGGATCGCCCGCTCCTGCCTGGCGAGGCGGTCGGCCGGGTCGAACCGCGGCCCGGCGTCGAGGATCACGACCTCGCGGTCGCCGGCGAGCCGGTCGGCGACGAGCGCCCCCGCGGGGCCGGCGCCGACGACGCAGACGTCGGCGTCGGGGACGGGCGTCCGGTCGACGTCGCGCCCGTCGCTCCCGCGCCCGTCGCCCAGGCTCTCGGCGCCGCTCACGGCGGCCCCCGCTGGTAGCTCTCGGCGCCGCCCGCGTATCCCTGCGGGTTCTCGATGCCGACGAGCTCGCCCCCGGTCGGGGACGAGTACAGCGCGAGCAGCAGCTCGTTCACGACGTAGTACCGCACCCGCTCCGCGGCCGTCCCGTCCGGGTTCTCCTCGGCCACGTCCGCGCCGAGCTCGCGGAGCAGGGCGTCGCGGTCCGCGGCCGACAGCTCCGCGACCGGCGCGCCGTACCACGAGCGGGCCGCAGACTCCACCTCGGCGACCGCGCTCCGGATCCCCTCGCCGTGGGCCGACCCGTCGAGGCGGCCGTCGAGGAACGCCTCGACGAACGCTTCGACCCCCGAGACCGCGTCGGGGTAGACGGTCCGCGCGACCGCCGTCATCGCCGTCCGGACCGCCTCGTCGCCGGGAGTCCCGTCGCCGTCCCACGCGGGCGCCTCCCCCTCGGCCCCCCCGTCGTCGGTCGTCCGACGGACGCCCAGCGCGACGCCGCCGGTCGCGCCGATCGCGGCCAGCGCGGCCGCCGCGTCGCGTCGCGTCAGTTCCATGAAAGAGTTTAGGTGGCCCTAAATTCATATATCCGTCGGAGCGCGCTCGCCGCGCGATCGGAACCCCTAACGCCGGGCGCGCCCTCGCCTCGACAACCCGATCCCGCCTCCCGCACAATGACTCTGCGAACCCGGATCCGCGACCGCTTGACAGACGGCGACGGCGACCTCCCGCTGGGGCTCACGCTGCTTTGCGCGGCGATCGCCGCCACCCTCGTCTTCCCGCTGGCGTGGCTCGTCATCGAGGCGGTCGCCGTCGAGCGCGAGCGCGCCGTCGGCCTCCTCTTCAGCGCCGGGACCGCCGACGTGCTCGTCAACAGCCTGCTCCTGATGGCGGGTGTCACGGCCGCGTCGATCCTGATCGGCGTCCCGCTCGCGTACCTCACCGCCCGGACCGACCTCCCCTTCCGGCGGTTCTGGACGGTCGCGGCCGCGCTCCCCCTCGTCGTCCCGAGCTACGTGGGCGCCTTCTCGTTCGTCTCCGCGTTCGGGCCGCAGGGCGAGTTCCACGAGGTGCTCGCGCCGCTCGGCGTCGAGCGCGTCCCGGAGATATCCGGGCTCTGGGGGTCGATCCTCGTCATCACGCTGTACACGTACCCGTACGTCTACCTGACGACCCGGGCCGCGCTGCTGTCGTTCGACACGACGCTGTTAGAGGCCGCCCGGACGCTGAACCACGGCCGGCTCGCGGCGTTCCGCCGCGTGACGCTCCCCACGATCCGACCCGCGATCGCCGCCGGCTCGCTGCTCGCCGCGCTGTACGCGGTCTCGGACTTCGGCACCCCCTCCATCATGCGGCTCCCGGTGTTCACTCGGCAGATATACGTCGAGTACAACGCCTTCGGCCGCGACTACGCGGCGCTGCTCTCGCTCCAGCTGCTCGTCGTCGTCGTCTTAGTGCTCGCCCTAGAGTGGGCCGTCCGCTCGGACCGGGAGACGAGCGGCGACGACGCGGGCCGGACCGAGGACCGCGTGTCGCTCGGGCGGCTGCGCTGGCCGGCGACGCTGCTCCCGGCCGGCGTGTCCGCGTTCGCGCTCTTGGTCCCGCTGTGGATCCTCGGCCTGTGGCTGGTCAACTCGGAGGCCGGGCGGCGCCCCTCGCTCGCGTTCGAGCCGATACAGGTGCTCAACTCGGTGTCGGTCTCGGCGGCCGCCGCCGTCGTCGCCGCGCTCGCCGCCATCCCCGTCGCGTACTTCGCCGCGAACCACGACTCGCCGCTCGCGGTCGTCTTCGAGCGCGCGACGTACGTCGGCTTCGCCGTGCCCGGCATCGTGCTGGCGCTCGCGCTAGTGTACTTCGGCTCCGGCTACGCGCCGTGGATCTACCAGACGCTGCCGCTCCTGATCTTCGCGTACGTCGTCCGCTTCCTCCCGCAGGCCGTCGGGTCCGCCCGCACGTCGATCCTCCAAGTCGACCGGCGGCTCGTCGAGGCCGGGCGCACGCTCGGCGAGTCGCCGACCGGCGCGTTCCGCCGCGTGACGTTCCCGCTCACCCGGTCCGGGATCGTCGCCGGGGCCGCGCTCGTGTTCCTCACGACGATGAAGGAGCTGCCCGTCACCCTCGTCCTCCGCCCGTCCGGCTTCGACACGATCGTCACCCAGATCTGGCGGGCGCAGTCGACCGCGCTCTACCAGTACGCGGTCGTTCCCACGCTCATCCTGCTCCTCATCTCCGGGCTCTCGATGGTCGTCATCCTCACGCAGGAGGGCGGCGAAGAGGGGCTGTGAGAACGGCGCCGCGACCGCGGTGAACCGGGTCAGTCCGCGGCGGTGGGCCGCTGGTCCCGCGACACGCGGAGCGAGCTTATCGCCGTGTAGAGGACCGCGACCGCGACGACGACCGCCGCGCCGATGACGAGCACCAGCCCGAGCAGTTCGAGCGTCGCGTTGCCAAGGTAGGAGCCGACCTCGCCGACGCCCACCGCGACCGCGCCGACCAGCAGCATCCCGCCGAAGTACACCTTGATCCCGTCGGCGTCGACGACGGCGGTCGCGGCGGACCCGACCCGGGCGCCGAGCGCGCTGCCGAACAGCAGCGGCACGACGATCCCGAGGTCGACGCCGCCGCCCTGGCCGTAGAGGTAGCTCCCGAGGCCGCCGGAGAAGACGATCTCGAAGAGGTCGGTGCCGACCGCGACGGGCACCGGGACGCCGATCGCGTAGATCATCGCGGGCATCCGGATGAAGCCGCCGCCCACGCCGAGGAAGCCCGACAGGACGCCGGTCGCGAAGGCGACGGCCGTGATGACCCACGCGGAGACGCGGACGTCGCCGCGGAGCGTCACCATCGGCGGGATTCGGACGGTCCGCTGGATCTTCTTCGCGATCTCGGGGATCTCGTACTCGTCGAGGTCCCTGTCGGCGGCCTCGTGGTCGACGCCGCCGCCGTCGCCCTTCAGGGCGTCGCGGGTGACCATCGCGCCGACGCCGCCGAGCAGGACGACGTAGGCGACGCTGATGACGCCGCCGGCGAGCCCCAGCGACTCGAGGTAGTAGACGCTGGCGCGCCCGGCCTCGATGCCGATCGTCGTCCCGGTGATCATGATCGCGCCGAGCTTGTAGTCCACCTGCCCGAGGTCGTGGTGTTTCAGCGTCGCGATGACGGCCGTCCCGAAGACGAACGCCATCCCGCTGCCGACCGCGACGGGCGCCGGGTACTCCAACATGAGCAGGGCCGGCGTGACGAGGAACGACCCGCCCATGCCGAAGAACCCGAACAGGACGCCGACGACGAGGCCGAACCCGGCGAACAGGGCGAGCATCTCCGGACTCGTTCCCAGGAACCCGGGCCCGGCGAGGAGGCTACCGAGCACTCGCGTCACCTCCGACGAGGATCCGCATGAGAGCGGGGCCGACGAGCCGTTCGAGGCCGGCGTAGCCCACGTACAGCACGAACGCCTCCACGAGGATCGCGCCGATGAGCAGGGCCGTCTCCGGGTCCCAGGTCGGTATCTCTAATCCAGCCATCGATTCTCCCTCTCGCTGCTGACCGCGGTATTTCGCTGTTGGCACATTTCTGCTCGGCCTCACCTATCCGCCTCTCGCCTATAACGGTTTTGGGACTATCGTACAAGACTATATTCGGGTAACCTCGGCCGGAGTACCGATAACTTACGGGGAACGTATCCCCGTCGCGCGGGTCCGCGAGCCCCTACGGCGTGCGGTCGCGACGCTATCGCGCGCGGCCCAAACGGTCCCGCCGGTGGTCGGTTCGATCTCCGCGGACGTTCGGCCGTCCCGATCGGTACCGGCGTCCGCGAGCGCTCGGGCGCGGCCGCCGGAGAATAGGGCTGCGGAGTCGCAGCCGGGAGATTACAACACCGCGATCACAAGACCGCGACCGCGACGCCGTACGCGAGCGCGAACGAGAGGGCGAACGAGCCCGCCCACGCGCCCACCGTCGCGAGGATCTTCCGCGCGTCCACCGCGCCGCGACCGCCCACGGCCGCGCCGCTCCCGATGATCGCGCTCACGACGATCTCGTTGAACGAGACGGGCACCCCGAGCAGCACCGCCACCTGCGCGATCAGGAAGGAGGGGACGAGCGCCGAAATGGAGCGGCGCGGCCCGAGCGAGGAGTAGTCTTGCGCCAGCGACTTGATCATCCGCGGCGCGCCGGTCCACGAGCCGACCAGCATCCCGACCCCGCCGCCGACGAGGACGGCCGTCGTCGAGACCGTCCCGATCCCGTCGAGCAGCGGTAGCAGCGGCCCGACGGCCAGGCCGACCTGACTCCCGCCGGCGGAGAACGCGACGAGCGACCCGAGCGCGAGCAGCACGCGCCGTAAGCCACCTCGCTCGTCGCGGCGCACGTCCCACCAGACGACGGCGGCGATGCCCAGCGCTGCGAGGCCGGTGACCGCGACCGCCGACGCGAGTCCGTCGACCGAGAGGGCGCGTTGCGCGAGTCCGCGGACGGTCCCCGGCGCGGTCCCCTCGCCGAGAAAACTGAACCGGACGTTCGCGAGGACGGCGCCGACGAGCCCGGCGAGCGCCGCCACGCTGTACCGCTCCGGGACGCCGGACCGCGGGAGCACGCTGGCGATCCCGAACGCGATCCCGCCGCCGACGAACGGCGTCAGGACCCAGACGGCGCCGATCTGTTGGTACTTCGCCCAGACCGGCGTCCCGCCGAGCGCGAGGCCGACGCCGACGACGGCGCCGGTCACGGTGAACGCGGTCGCGATCGGGATCCCGGTGGTGATGCCGACCGCCATCAGCCCCGCGCCCAGCAGGAGCACGAGGATGACGCCGGCGACGGGCAGGCTGATCCCGCCCACGAGGCCGCTCCCGACGGCCTCCGAGACGTTCCCGCCCTGCGTAACGGCGCCGGCGAAGCCGAAGACGCCGACGAGGAGGGCGGCCCGCATCGTCGAGACGGCGTTCGCGCCCACGGCGGGGGCGAACGGGGTCGCGCCGCTCGACCCGGCGCCGATCACCCACGCCATGAACAGGCTCGCGAGCGCGGCGCCGGCGAAGAGGGCGAGGAAGGCGAGGTCCATGGGGGCGGCGTCTCAGTCCGCGCCCGCCGGGGCGGCGTCGCGCGACTCGCTCCGGCTCCGCCAGTACCCCTGCGCGTACGCGCCGACGAACATGCCGCCGAGCGCCCAGAGGATCGCGACGTTGCCGACCCCGAGGCTCGCGTACGCCGCGCCCGGGCAGATGCCGGAGAGCCCCCAGCCGACGCCGAAGACGGCCCCGCCGACGAGCACGTTCCGGTCGAACGGCTTCAGCCGGCGCTCGTAGGGGTTCCCCGTGAGCGGCGCCGCGTCTCGGATCCGCGGTAGCAGCGCGAACGCGACCCCCGAGACGATCGCGGCCCCGAACATCACGAACGGGAGCCCGAGGTCCTCGAACTGGAGGAAGTTCAACACGACCTCCGGCCGGGCCATGTGGCTGAAGCCGAGCCCGAAGCCGAAGATGAGCCCGCCGACGAACACCAGCGGCTTGAACAGGGGATGCCGGTCCGCCATCTACGGGCTCACCCCCAAGGCGGCGACGACCTGCGCGGTCCCGATCGCCACGGTCAGGAACGTCGCGACGCCGACGAGCGACGTCCGCGACGCCGAGCCGACGCCGCAGACGCCGTGGCCCGAGGTGCACCCCTTGCCGATCCGGGTCCCGATACCGACCAGGATCCCGCCGATGAACAGCCGCCACGGCTGGACGTCGGTCGTCCACAGCGTCACGCCGGCGACCTCGTAGAGCCGGCCGGTCGTTCCGGGCTCGTACAGCGAGGTCGCGACCGCGCCGGACTGGACCGTCGCGGCGAACGCGAGCGCGCCCAGGACGATCCCGGCCGTGAACACGAGCCGCCAGTCGCGCGAGCCGACGTACCGCTGGAACCGCGACCGGTCGGAGACGTACGACAGCGTCGATTCGAGGAACGTGCTCGCCCCGGCCGGGATGCCGGTCCCGACGTAGATGACGACGGTCCCGAGGCCGACGAGCAGCCCCCCGACGGCGTACCGGCTGATCCCGTTCGGGAACAGGTCGGCGACCGCCTGTAGCAGTACTGGGTCAGCGACCATCGGCGTCGTCAGTCACCCGCGAGCGAGTCCTGGCTGGCGGCGCAGTTGTTCGGGCCGAGCTCCAGGGTGAACGCCTCCTCGTCGTCGACGGCGTTCCGCCCGAGGTTCGTCGCGATGATGTCCTCGTAGTTGGCCGGGCGCGGCGGCATGTCCGCGAGGACCAGGTCGACGAAGTCGTCCTCGTCCATCGTGAGCGCGTCCATCTCCTCGACGAGGTCGCCGATGGGCGCCGTGTAGGTGCCGTCGTCGGCCGGGACGGCGGCGTCGCTGAAGTGCGCGCCCCCGATGAGCGTGTCGTCGGGGAGCGTCAGGACGCGCTCCTGGAGCGACTCGTACAGCAGCCGCGCGGCGTCGGGGGCGCCCTCGTCGCCCTCCTCGAGGTCGGGGCGGGCGACGCTCTCGACGAACAGCCCGTCGCCGGTCGCGAGCAGGCTCCCGTCGACGAGGTAGGAGGTCATCCCGGTCGTGTGGCCGGGGGTGTAGACGGCCTCGACGGTGGCGTCGCCGACCTCGAACGCGTCGCCGTCGTCGGCCGCGGTCAGCTCGTCGGCGTACGTGACGCCGCGGTCGACGGCGGCCGCGGGGATGACGCCCTCGACGCCCGCGGCGTCGAGGTCGCGCACGCCCGAGATGTGGTCGGCGTGGACGTGCGTGTCGATCGCGTACTTCAGTTCGACGCCGAGGTCGTCGGCGTCGGCGAGGTAGCGGTCGGTGAAGGCGCGCAGCGGGTCGATGATCGCGGCCTCGCCGCCGTCGTAGAGGAGGTAGCCGAGACAGCCCGAGGAGGGGCGCTGGTACTGGAGGAGCGTGCCGGCGCCGTCGTACCGCTCGACCTCGACGGCGTCGTAGATGCTCGCCCAGCCGTTCATCCCGTCCTCGAGGTGGTCGACGTCGTAGCCCCGCTCCGCGAGCGTGCCCGCGACGTACTCGCTGGCGCCGCCCTTCGCACAGAGCACGGTCACCTCGCGGTCGTCGGGGATCCGGTCGAGGACCTCGTCGTCGATCTCGTCGTCGAGGAACTCGAAGTACGGGACGTTGATCGACGTGACGGTCTCGCCGTCGATGCGCCACTCCTCGTAGTCGGACCGCATGCGCGCGTCGAGGATCGTGACGTCCTCGCCGGCGTCGATTCGGCCTTTGAGCGAGTCCGGGTCGACGGAGTCGACGTCGACGTCCGGAGTCGGAAAGTCGTCGGCGTTCATGTTTCGCAGTCGCTCCTACCGGACCGACGCACAAAAGCATTTTCATAGTATTTCCTTTTCTAAGCAATACTACTCGCCCGCAGATTCGGATATGCGCGGGTGGATCCGCCGTTACCGCTCTTGTGAACCGTCTTAACCGGTTCGGCGTTATACAGTAGTTAGTAGAATTCCCAAGAACCGACACAGTTTTACTTCACCGGGGGGTATTGTGCGATAGCTCCAATACAGACTCCGGAGCAGATACACAATGAGTGCCGAATTCGACATCGCGGAGACGCTCGACGTGAAAGGTGCATCGTGCCCCATGCCAGTGGTGAAGACCAAGTCCGCCATCGACGGCCTCGCGGAGGGCGAGGTCCTCGAAGTGCTCGCGACCGACCCCGGCAGCATGAGCGACATCGACGGGTGGGCCGACGGCACCGCGGGGGTCGAGCTCCTCGATCAGACGGAGGGCGACGACGTATACAAACACTACGTCCGCAAGACGGCGTAACGATGAGCACGGACACATCCGACGCCCCGGGCGACGACCCGTCGGCCGAGGACGCGTCGACCGACGACGCGCCCTCCCGCGCGGAGCTGGCCGCGCGCGTCGACGAGCTCGAGGACGCGCTCGCCGAGGCCACCGACGACGGCGGCAAGAAGATGAGCATCATCGCCACCAAGGGGACGCTCGACATGGCGTACCCGCCGCTCATCCTCGCCAGCACCGCGGCCGCGTTCGGCTACGAGGTGACCGTCTTCCACACGTTCTGGGGGCTCGACATCCTCCACGAGGAGCGGTCGAAGCGCCTCAAGCTCAGCTCCGTCGGCAACCCGAACATGCCCGTTCCCAACGCGGTCGCCGCGCTGCCCGGGATGGACCGCGTCACGACGAAGATGATGGAGCGCCGGATCGCGGACAACGACACCGCCACGATCGAGGAGCTCCTCGAGACGAGCCTCGACATGGGCGTGGAGTTCCAGGCCTGTCAGATGACCATCGACCTGATGGACTACGACGAGGACGACTTCTACGACGGCGTCACCACGGGCGTCGGCGCCGCCACCGCGCTCCAAGACATGGCCGAGGCGGACATCCAGCTGCTCGTCTGACCGTCGCGAAGCGATCGTCCGGTTCTGTTTTAGCCGTCCTGTCACCGGAGGCGACCGCTCCGGTACCGCCGATCCGGCCGCGAACCGTCAGCGACCGCGACCGACCGCGCCCGGTCGCGTCCCGGACCGGCGCCTCTCCTCGCCCGCGGGATCACTCGCTCTCCCCGCGGCCGGCGCGCTCGCGACCGATCGCGCTCGCCACCGCGAGCAGGTAGCCGAGCCCGTACTGGACCTCCGGGTCGCGCACGCCGCGGAGCAGGCCGACGGCGCCGACCCGCTCCGGCGGCTCGCGCTCCGCCTCGCCGACGCCCTTCAGCAGCGTCTCGACGCCGTCGCGGGTGTCGTCGTCGGCCGCCGTCTGCGCCACCTCGCCGAGCGCGGCGCCGGTGCCGGCCAGCGACGCGACCATCTCGTCGTCGAGGGCCGCGGTCGCCAGCGACCCGACCTCGGCGACTTCCGCCAGCTCGTCGAGGGTCCCACTTCGCTGGAGCTCGAGCAGCGTGTCGAGCGCCGCCCGCAGGTCGTCGCCGTTCTCGCCGACCGCCTCGGCCAGCGCCGCGGTCTCGTCGGTCGCCAGGCCGTCGGCGGACTCCGCGAGCGTCGCCCCCGTGGCCGAGAGCTCGCGGACCATCTCGTCAGAGAGGGCGCCCTCGCCCAGCGCGAGCACGTCCAGCAGCTCGTTGACGGCGTCGAGCCGCTCCACGAACGCGGCGACCGCCTCCGGGTTCTCCGCGATCGCCGCCTCGAGGTCGGTCGACTCGGGCGCTTCCGTCTCGGACATGGTCAGAGCAGCCCCCGCGCGGTGAGCCAGTAGGACTCGTTGTACGCCAGCTTCGACCAGTGGAGCTTCTCCGACGGCGGCGCGGGCGACGGCGGGCGCTCGTAGTCGAACTCCACGAACGAGGCGGCGTCCATCCCCGTCTCGATGAAGCACAGGGTCTTCCCGTCGTACGTCGCCGTGGGCGGGCGTCCGCGGACCTCGCTGGCGAGGCGCCGCCCGACGACGCCGGCCTGGTAGTGGGCCACGCTGCCCGCGTTCGGGACGCCGGTGTCCGCGGTGTCGCCGAGCGCGTACACGTTCTCCGCGGCCTCGGCCTCCAGGGTGTGCTTGTCGACGTCGACCCAGCCGTCGTCGCCGAGCCCGGCCGCCTCGATCAGGTCGACGCCGCCGTGGGGCGGGATCGACACGAGGAGGTCGTAGCCGAGCTCGGTCCCCTCCATCGACGTGATCGTCTCCGCCTCGGGGTCGACCGACTCCGCGTTGAAGAACGTCTCCACGGCGATGTCCCGCTCCTCCATGATGGGACGGGCCCACTCGGCGATGTGGGGGTTCCCGTGGACGCGCTGGATCGGGTACGTGTAGGTGATCCCGACGTCCTCGCGCAGGCCGCGCTCGCGGAACCAGTCGTCGACCATGAAGACGAACTCCAGCGGCGCCGCGGGACACATGTGGGGCGTCCCGACGACGCTCAACACGATCTCGCCCTCGGTGAACTCCAGCAGCTCGTCGCGCAGGGCGGTCGCGCCCGACTCGCTGTAGTAATTGTGCCCGCCCTCGGCGAGCCCGGGGATCCGCTCGGGTCTCAGCGTCGACCCCGTCGCCAGCACGAGGTGGTCGTACTCCGCCGCGGGCGCGGTCCCGTCGAACCGGAGCTCCTGCGCGTCCGTGTCGATCTCGGACACGCGACCGATCCGGAGGTCGACCGCGTCGTCGATCAGGTCGTCGAGCGCGCGGCGACCGTCCGCCGGTTCGCGCTCGCCGAACGGGACGTACAGCCAGACGGGCTTGTACACGTGGTCGGGACCGTCGTTGATCAGGGTGACCTCGACGTCGCCGGCGTCGAGCTCCGGGCCGAGCCGGTCGGCGAGGTCGTTGGCGAGCACGGAGCCGCCGGTCCCGCCGCCGAGGATGACGATGCGTTCGGTCATGCCTTCTCCACGTAGAACGCGGCGTGGTCGTCGAGCTCCTCGACGGCGAGCAGCTCGTTGCCGGCCTCCTCGGCCCACTCGGGGACGTCGGTGCGCGACTGCTCGTTGTCGCTCAGGAGCCGGACGACGGCCCCGGGCTCGGCGCCCCGCATCGCGCCGATGAGGTCCATCAGGGGACCGGGGCAGGCTGCGCCTCTGGCGTCGACGGTGTCGTCGGGTTCGATGTCGGTCATGGCTGTCTCACACGCGACGGTTGCGGCGGCAGCCTATTAGACTTGTGCGTGAATTCCATTATTCTAAAATACGCTGTTCGGCACGGACCGACGGCGACTGCGGCCGTCCGGCTACCGATCGAACACCAGCGCGTAGTGGTACGGCGGCAGGTCGACCCGCCGGTCGAGTTCGAACGCCGCGGCTCGCCGGACGGCCTCCTCGGTCTCTTCGGGGGACATCCGCAGCGCCGTTGGCGGGCCGCGGGGCTCGCCCCCGACGGTCGTCGACTCGCGCGGCCGGTCGCGCCAGTTGACGACGATCAGGCTCCCGCCGGGCTCGACCGCGTCGAACGCCTCCCCGAGGAACCCGGTCCGGTCGTCGACGCCGTGGAGGGTGTTCGCCACGACGAGCGCGTCGACCGGCTTCGGGAGGATCTCGGTCAGGTTCCGGGCGTCGCCGCGGACCGGGACGACGTTCCCGACCGCCTGCCGCTCGGCGAGCGAGGTCAGCTCGGCCAGCAGCGCCTCGTCCACGTCGACCGCGTACACGGGCGCCGGATCGGCGATCCGGGCGGCCGGGAGCGCGAAGTAGCCGCTCCCGCAGCCGACCTCGGCGACGGACCGCCCGGCCGCGAGCCCGAGTTCCCGGAGCGTGGCGCCCGGCGTCGGCCAGAGCTTCCCCCACCAGTCCCAGTCGGGCTGGCCGGTGTTCCGAAACCGGTCCATCGTCAGCGGGCGGTCGCCGCGTCGGCGTCCGGTGAGCGGTGCGGGCGTCGCGGTCGGTCGGCCCCGGCGGCCGGCGCGTCGAGCGCCCTGCCCCCGCGGAGCCGCCCCCTCGCCGGCATAGTGTTGTCCTTCATATCCACGAGTACACTATTCTCGTATCTATGTCTTTCTCACGCGGTCCGGGACCGACAGGGCAGCGGTCGCCCCGCTCGCCCGCCGGCGGCTACCCGTCGATCCGGGCCCGCCACGCCGCCGGGAGCCGGGCGTAGACGACCGCGTTGTCGACGAGCGCGTCGACCGGGACGTGCTCGTCGGGCGCGTGCGCGGTGTCGGTCCCGAGCGCGAACTCGACGGTCGATATCCCGGCGTTCCGGAGCTTCTTGGCGTCGCCGCCGCCCGTCGCGCTCCGCCTGAAGACGCGGTCCCCGGTGACGCCCGCGGCCGTCGACGCGACGGCCTCGACGAGCGGGCCCTCGGGGTCTTCGGCGGTGCCGACGCTCCAGGAGACGTCGGCGATCATGATCCCCTCACAGTCGGCGACGCACTCCCGGATCCCGGCGAGCACGTCGGGCGTGTGGACGCCCGCGGTGAGCCGCACGTCGACCTCGGCGCGCGCGGAGCCCGGGACGGCGTTCACCGCGTCGCCGCCCTCGAAGACGCCGAGGTTGATCGACGGGTACCGGAACAGCTCCCGTGCGGCCGCCTCGCCCATCGACGGGGCGTAGTACGCGACCGACTCCTCGACGATCGGCTCCACCTCGGCGTCGATCGCCAGCCGCTCGCCGCCGAACCGCTCGCGGATCCGCTCCACGGCGGCGTAGAGCCGGTCGACGGCGTTGACGCCGAGGGCCGGGCGGGAGCCGTGCGCCGCCTCGCCCGCCGCTTCGAGCGTCAGCCAGATGCTGCCCCGGTCGGCGACCGTGACGGAGTGACGGCCCGCCTCGCAGGTCGGCTCGCCGATCACGCACGCGTCCGCGTCGAGCGCTCCCGCGTCGAGCAGCGCCGGCAGCCCGGCGTCGCCGCCCACCTCCTCGTCGCTCACGAGGGCGAACAGGAGGTCGACGGGCGGCTCCGTGTCGGTCGCGGCGAAGGCCCGGAGCGCGAACAGCAGCGACGCCACGGCGCCCTTCATGTCGGTCGCGCCCCGGCCGTAGACCCGGCCGTCGGCGCGCTCGCCGAGCGGGTCGCGCGTCCACGCGTCGGCGTCGAACGGGACCGTGTCGAGGTGCCCGTTGAACAGCAGCGTGCGGTCGGCGTCGCCGGGGACCCGCACGAGCAGGTTCGGCTTCGCCGGGTCGACGGCGACCCGCTCGACCTCGACCGGGAGCGGGTCGAGGAACCGCTCGACGGCGGCGACGATTTCCCGCGTGTCGCCGGGCGGGTTCGACGTGTCGACGGCGAGCAGGTCGAGGGCCAGCGAGACCAGCGCCTCCCGGTTGTCTCGCACGTACTCGGCGGGAGCGTCGCCGGCGGGCGTCGGCCGCGACGCACCCGTGTCTTCGGCCATACCGTCCCGTTCGGTCCCCGGCGGTTTAGCTGTTTTGTATGTATCGCACAATATAATGCGGCGGGCGGGGGTTCGTCAGCTCACGCCTCAGGGGTCGGGCGGCGTCGACCGGTCCCCGCTCCCGTCCGGCTCTCGACCGTGCCGGTCCTCGAACTCCTGAACTAGCCGGCCGACGGTCGCGTACCAGCTGTTGAGGAGCCGCCGCATCTCGCGGGCGATCGCCTCCGGCGCCTGCGGGCGGTACACGTAGTAGTAGCCGCCGTGGTCGTAGTTCACCTGTCGCCGGACGACGAGGTCGAACTCGACCAGTCGCGATATCGACCGGTGCGCCGTCGACCGCTCGCAGCCGAGCCGGTCCGCCACGTCGTCGACGGTGAGCCACTCGTCCGCCTGTTGGAGCGCCCGGAAGACCGTCTGGTCTCGGTCGTTGAGCCCGTGGATGCACTCCAGGGCGTCCGGCCACTCCATGTCGCGCTCGAGGTCCTCGCGCACTGACGCGGTCATCGTACCGGGCGGTAGGGCGGCGGAGGTGGTTAAAGATGTTCCCGAACAGCACAAGACTATATCGGCCAGGGTGACGCAGAAGCGGTTCGGTCGGCGTGTCGCTCGAATTTTCGGGTTGCTATCCAAAGGGTATTTGTTACGTAGGCCCAAGACGATACACGAATGACGCTTCCGATCGACCCGACCCAGATCGACCCGGACGACATCGGCGAGCAGCAGACGACCCTCGAAATGGACCACGAGGAGGCGATCGAACACGTCCGCGACGTTTTCACCGACGCCGGCTTCGGCGTCCCCGTCGAGTTCTCGCCGTCCGAGATGCTCAACGAGAAGGTCGACGCGGGTCGCGACCCCTACTACGTGCTGGGCGCGTGTAACCCCGAGGTCGCCGACCGCGCCCTCGACGCGACGGACAACAAGCTCGGCGCGCTGATGGCCTGTAACGTCGTCGTCTGGGAGGAGGAGCCCGGCACGCAGCGCGTCTACCACGTCTCCATCATGCGCATCGCTCGGCTCGTGGGCATGGCGCCGGACGACGACGAGATGGCGGACATCGTCGCCACCACGGGCGAGCTCGTCGACGAGGCGTTCGAGAACCTGTAACGTCGCGGCGCGCCCGCTCCGCCCTGCCCGTCCTCCGTTCCGATTCCACACCTACTTATTCGCGACCGCCGACGACCCCGTATGAACCTCGCCGATTCGCGCGTCCTCGTCACCGGGGGCGCCGGGCTCGTCGGGAGCCACCTCGCGGCCGCCCTGCTCGACCGCGGCGCGACCGTCCGCGTCGCCGACGACCTCTCGAAGGGGACCCGCGACCGCGTCCCCGACGGCGCCGAGTTCGTCGAGGCGGACGTGACCGACCCCGACGCCGTCGCCCGCGCGGTCACCGCCGACCTCGACGCGGTCTTCCACTTCGCGGCGTACACCGACACGAACTACGACGACGACCGCGCGCTGTTCGAGGAGAACACCGCGATGACGTACAACGTCTTGGAACGGATGCGCGAGGTCGGCGTCGACCGGTTCGCGTTCACCTCCTCATCGACCGTGTACGGCGAGGCGCCGCGGCCGACGCCCGAGGACTACGCCCCGCTCGAACCGATCTCGATGTACGGCTCCGCGAAGCTCGCGGACGAGGCGCTGATCTCGACGTTCGCGCACTCCTACGGGATCCAGTCGTGGGTGTTCCGCTTCGCGAACATCGTCGGCCCGCGCCAGCGCGGCAACGTGATCCCCGACTTCATCCAGAAGCTCGACGACGACCCGACGGAACTGGAGATCCTCGGCGACGGCCGCCAGGAGAAGTCGTACATGCACGTCACCGAGTGCGTCGACGCGATCCAGCACGTCGTCGAACACGCGGACGACGACCTGAACGTCTACAACCTCGGGACGCGGACGACCACCTCGGTGACCCGGATCGCCGACGTCGTCAGCGAGGAGCTGGGCGTCGACCCCGCGTACAGCTACACGGGCGGCGACCGCGGCTGGACCGGGGACGTGCCGAAGATGCGGCTGTCGATCGAGAAGCTGTCCGCCCTGGGGTGGGAGCCGTCGATCGAGAGCGACGAGGCGGTCCGGCGGAGCGCGCGGGAACTCATCGACGAGATAGTCGAGTAGGGAGCGGTCGGCCGCTGCGGAGCCGGTCGCGGCTTCGCCCGCCGCCCGGGGCGCCGACCCGGCCCCGCCCGGTCACACCTGTTCGTTCGCGGGCCGGGGGTCGCCGTCGAAGGCGTCGACGAGCCGCTCCGGGAGCGCCTCCGGCGAGAACACCGAGACGAGGTCGCCCGGCTTGATCCGCGTGTCGCCGTTCGGCGCGATGTGGTCGCCGTCGCGCTCGATCCCCACGACCAGCACCTCGTCGGACAACAGCCCCCGCTGGTTGGCGGTCTCCAGCGAGAGCCCGGCCACGTCGGCGCTCTCCGAGACGGTGAACTCCACGACCTCCCCGCCGCCGACGACGGTCTGGAAGTCGGTCACCGCCGACGGGGCCCGGTCCTCCTCCGGGGCGAACTCGTGGTACGGCTGGAACGTCTCGTCGAGGACGATGTCCTCGCGCTCGATGGTCACCCCGGCCGAGGAGAGCTGCTGCGCGATGCGGTTGATGTCCGTCGTGTCCTCGCCGACGGCGGTGACCACGAGGTTCTCCTGCCCGGCGAGGAGCTCTCGGACCTGGATCACCCCCGGGGTCGACAGCGCCTCGTTGGCGAGCGCCGACCGCTTGCTCACGGGGGCCGTACAGGTGAACTGCGTCGTCACCTTCCCGTTCGAGTTCTCGTAGTCGATGTCGGCGTGGTACCCCCGGATGACTCCCTGCTCCTCCAGTCGGTTGATGCGGTTGCGGACCGTCGCGGGGGTGACGTCCACCTCCTCGGCGATCATCGGCGCGGACGTGTCCCTCGCGTTCATCCCCAGGTAGTAGAGGATCCGACGGTCGATCTCGTCGGGGCGGTACGTCATGGCCCCAGCTACTGGCTATCCGGCCAAAGACGTTTTGCCCCTCACACGACGACGCCCCGTGCCCGAGGATCGTTTCGAGAAACGCGGATTCGAAACGACTCAAATACGTATACCGCACTTATACGGGGTAATTTTTTGTTGTTCGAAAACAGAGCGTCGCGTATGGCGTCGGATCGCAGCCGCTCCCCGTTCGAACGGCTCAAGGAGCACTACGACCACGAGGAACTCGTCTGCCCGGCGTGCGGGTTCGAGGACGAAGACGGCGCGTGGGACGCCGAGGCCGACGGGGCGGACATCGTGTACACGCACGTCTGCCCCCGGTGCGGCGCGGAACGGGAACACACGCTGGAGCTTTCGGACCGCGAGACCGCCCTGGAACACGTCGAAAAGCGGCAGTGAGCCCGCGACCGTCCCCGGAGGGTCCGCGCCGACGCGGTCAGTTGCCCTCGGTCGACGTCCCGTCGGCGGGCGCCTCGCTCCGCTGCCGACCGGTCAGCGAGCGGTAGACGGGGTAGAGGTAGTCCTCGATCGGCCCCTGGACGCCGCGGTCGCCGGCGTAGACGATGACCGGGACGCCCGCCCCGTCCGCGAGGTCGATCACGCGGTCGGGCGTGCTCCCGAACACCCAGCGCCTGAGCCTACGGGTCCGGGTCGCGCCGATCACGAGGATCCCGCCGTTCGCGGCGGCCGTCTCGACTAACCCCTCCGCGACGGTCGCCGCCTGGACGTTGTGGATCTGTACCTCCGGGGCGTCGGAGAGGCCGTCGACGGTCGCGTCCGCCGACTCCGCGCGGCCGCCGCCGCCGTTGGGATTGACGCTGACCACGTGGAGCTCCGCGCCGTCGCGCCCGAGCTGCTCGACCATCGGCAGCAGCGCCTTGTGGTGCGGGCCGCCGCCCGCGCCGACGTTGACGACCGAGGTGTCCGTCTCGTCGGTGAACCCGCGCACGAACATCACGCCGCAGGGCGCCTTGTACTCGATCGTCTCGGCCACGTCGGTGTGCTCCTCGGGATACCCCATGAGGATCTGGTCGACGTTGCCCTCGCGGGCGGTCTGGAGGATGTCGAACGCCACGTCCTGACAGATGTGGCCCTCGACCGTGTAGTCCGCGTCGAGGTCCTCTCCCGCGAGCAGCTCCTGGATCCGGGTCACGCGGCTCTCGGCGGTCTCTCGAACGACCTCCGACGGCGTCTGCTCCGGGATCTGCGTGACGTTCAGCACGTGGATGTGGGGCGTGTCGTGCTGGAGCTTCCCCAGGGTGTCGGCGAGCCTGATGTATCGTGCGGCCCTGTCCGGGCGGGCGACCGCGACGAGCACCCGGTACCGGTCCTCGTCGCTCGCCTCGGCGTCCGCGCCGCCGCCCGTCTCCTCGGCGGCGGCCGGCTCCGGCTCGACCACCTTCTCGAACAGCTCGTCGACGGCCGGCGCCCCGCCCCACGACAGGTACGCGACCAGCAGCGCCCCGACGAGGACGACGCCGACGAGGACGCCCTTCAGCGGGAGGTTGTAGATCAGCCCGAGGTTCGCGAGGACGCCGACGATCGGGACGAGGGGGACTCCGGGCACCCGGAACCCGCGCTCGATGTCCGGGTAGCGCCGCCGCGAGTAGATGAGCGCGAGGTTGACGATCGAGAGCGGCAACAGGAGGTTCAGCGTCGCGAACCCGGTCAGCGTCGTCAGCCCCAGCTCCGTGATCGCGAGGGAGCCGACCACGGGCAGGGGGACGCTGATCTGGAACGGGAGGACGCCGCCCTCCGCCGGGAACAGCATGATGAACGTGACGATCAGGAAGACGATGGTTCCGGTCGCGGTGGCGATGCTCCAGAACGGGGTGTTGTACTCCGGGTGAATCCGCGAGAAGGGTCGGGGGGCCTGCCCCTGGCGGCCCATCAGCGAGCCGATCCCGCTGGCGGCGAGTATCGAGGCGTTCGACGCGCTGACCATGCTGAAGATGGCGCCGGCGACGATGAGCGACCGCCCGATGGGGCCGAGGAAGCCCGCGGCGACCTCGCCCATCGCGGTCTCGCCCTCGCGGGCGATGACCTCCGCGGGGACCGGCGAGTTGACCATCGCGACGATCACCAGCGCGTACAGGACGGTGACGGTGATGATCGACGCGGCGATGGCCCGCGGGACGGTCCGCTTCGGCTCGATGATCTCGCCGGCGCTGGCGGCGATGGCGGAGAAGCCGAAGAACGTGATGAACGCCAGCGCGGCGATCGACACGATCCCCACCACGTCCGCCGAGAAGTTCGTCGCGAAGGTGCCGACCGCCGTCGACGGGCCGCGGAACGAGAAGGCGCCGCCGATGAACGCCAGCAGGACGGCCACCTTCGCCCCCGTCACGAACAGCTGGAACATCCCGCTCTCCTCGGTCCCCCGGGCGTTCAGCGTCCCGAGGAGCAACGCGGCGAGCACTCCCGTCGTCCCGTGCGGGAGGACGTGGAACGCCTCCGGGAGCACGAACCTGAAGAACCACTCGTCCATCGTCGCGAGGTAGAACGCCGTCGTCCCGGTGTAGCCGAGGAAGAGCATCGCGCCGATGGCGTAGACGAGCGCGTCGTTCTCGAAGGTCCGCGAGGAGAACAGGTACCCCCCGCCGTTCTCGGAGTAGATCGAGGCGAACTCCGAGTACCCGGCGGCGGTGATCCCGGCGATGACGGCGGCGATGACGAACGCGATGACGGCGCTGGAGCCGATCGCCGCGACGGCGGTGCCGGAGAGCGAGAAGATGCCGGCGGCGATCATCGTCCCCAGGCCGATGGCGAACGCGATCTTGAAGTCCAGCGTCCGGGTGTGCTCAACCATCGGTGCGAAGGAGCGTCCCGCGTAACAGTTGTCCGCGTCGACCGATCGCGTCGAGTCGTGGTCTCGCCGCTATCCCGTAGAACATGGTTACCTCCTGGTCTGAACCCCGGAGACAAAATATCTCCCGGTACGATTTGCCCATGAGCCGTCCAGCCGGAGCGGAAATTATCGATTCGAAAACGGGTCGGCGGCGCGCGCCGCGGCGGACCCGAGGGGCCCTCCGCCCGTTCGAGTCCGCGGCACGGTTCGGAAGGGCCTTTTAACCCGCCCGTCGAACGGACGGTATGTTCAGGCAGCTCCGGTCGGAGGTCGAGGCGGCGCTCGCGGACGCGCTCGCCGAGCTCGACCTCCCGACCGACGACCTCGGCATCGAACGCCCGCCGGACGACATGGACGCGACGCTCGCCTCCAGCGTCGCGTTCCGGCTCGCGGGCGAGGTCGGCGACGCGCCGCCGAACGTCGCGGCGACCGTCGCCGAGGCGGTGTCGGTCGCGGACGCGGACTACGTCGGGCGCGTCGACACCGCGGGGCCGTACGTCAACTTCCACGCGAACGAGCGCTACCTCGCCGACACCCTCGACGCGGCGGCCGTCGATCCGGCGTACGGCGCGCTCCCCGACCGCGACGCCTCGGTCGTCGTCGAGCACACCAGCGCGAACCCGACCGGCCCCGTCCACGTCGGTCGCGCGCGCAACCCCATCGTCGGCGACGCCGTGGCGAACCTCATGGAGTACGCGGGCTACGACGTCGACCGCCACTACTACGTCAACGACGCCGGCCGACAGATGGCGGTGTTCACGTGGGCGTACGAGCGATTCGACGAGGCCGACCTCGACGCCGAGCCCGCCCGCGACCGCGCGGAGTACGACCTCGTGCGCTACTACCGGAAGGGGAACGCCTTCCTCGAGGAGGCCGACCCGGACGCGGTCGAGGCCGCGGAGGAGGAGATTCAGCAGATCCTCCAGGGGCTCGAGGCCGGCGACGAGGCGACCTACGAGCGCGTCGGCGAGGTCGTCGACGCGGTGCTGGGCGGCATGAAGGAGTGTCTCGCCCGCCTGCCGGCCGAGTTCGACGAGTTCGTCAAGGAGACGCGGTTCATGCGCGACGGCTCGACGGACGACATCGCCGCGCGGCTCAAGGAGACCGACCACGCCGTCTACGAGGAGGACGCCTGGCAGCTCGAGCTCGACGAGTGGGGGATCGACAAGAACCTCGTGTTCCTGCGCTCCGACGACACGAGCCTCTACACGACCCGCGACCTGGCCCACCACGAGTGGAAGTTCGACAACTACGACCGCGCCGTCACCGTCCTCGGCGAGGACCACAAGCTCCAGGCCGACCAGCTCGACGCGACCCTCGAACTCCTCGGCAACGACACCGACCGGCTCGCCCACGTCATCTACTCGTACGTCAACCTCCCCGACGGGAAGATGTCGACGCGGAAGGGGACGGGCGTGATGCTCGACGACCTCCTCGACGAGGCCATCGACCGCGCCCGCGACGCCGTCGAGTCCCGGATGGACGACCGCATCCGCGGCGACGACCTCACCGACGAGGACGTCGAGCGCATCGCCCACCAGGTCGGGATCGGCGCCGTGCGGTACGACATCGTCTCGAAGCAGCCCGCCAAGGCGATCACCTTCGAGTGGGAGGACGCGCTCGACTTCGAGGCGCAGTCGGCCCCGTTCGTCCAGTACGTCCACGCGCGCTGCGCCGGCATCCTCGACGAGGCCGCGGCCGAGGGCGTCGACGTGCCGGGCGTGACCGCGGACGCCGACGGCGCGGTCGACCCCGACGCGCTCGACGTGGACGCGGGCGCCTTAGAGACCGAGGCGGCCCGCGACCTCCTCCGTGAGGTCGCCCGCTTCCCCGCCGCCATCGAGGCGGCGGCCGACGACCTGGAGCCGCACACGATCGCGACGTTCACCCGCGAGTTCGCCGACGCCTACAACGCCTTCTACCGCGAGTGCCCCGTCGTGACCGCCGAGACCGACGAGCTCCGCGACGCCCGCGTCGCCGTCGTCGCGGCCGCGAAGCACACGATGGCGAACGCGCTCGACGTGCTGGGCGTCGAGGCGCCGGAGTCGATGTAGGATCGGTGTTATCGAGTTCGGCCTTCTTCGGGTGCTGACCGAAGATCGACGGCAAACACGTCCAAAGCCCCAGCCGTGAGGACAGCGCAGGCTCGCTGCGGTCTTCGGTCGCTCGCGCTGCTCGCTCCCTGTAGTCCTTGCGTCGCCTGCGCTGTCCTCACGGCTGCCCCTTTGAGTCCCGCCCCACACAACACCGCCCTGCGCCTCACACCTCCCCAGCCTCGTCGGCCGCCCGTCGCTCCGCTCGGGCGACCGACTCCCTCGCGCGTGCTGTCTCGCGGCCTCCGGCCGCTCGCAGGCACGCGCCACCGCAGTCCATTTATAAGTAAACGGCCGCTTAGCGACCCGTGCGACCCGGTCTCGACGCGCCGGCCGGGAGGTCAAAGCTTACTTACACGCACGCGACCGTATTTCGGACAATGAGTAGCGACGCACAGGAGGCGAACGAGGACCGCCGGAAGTACGAGTTCCGCAAGGTCATCGAGGAACTCAAAGACTACGAGGGCTCCGGCACCCAGCTCGTCACCATCTACATCCCCGAAGACAGGCAGATCTCCGACGTGGTGGCCCACGTTACCCAGGAGCACAGCGAGGCGTCGAACATCAAGTCCAAGCAGACCCGGACCGCCGTTCAGGACGCGCTCACCTCGATCAAGGACCGACTGCGCTACTACGACACCTTCCCGCCCGAGAACGGGCTAGTGATCTTCTCCGGCGCCATCGACGCGGGCGGCGGCCAGACCGACATGGTCACCCGGACGCTGGAGTCGCCGCCCCAGCCCGTCGAGTCGTTCCGGTACCACTGCGACTCGGAGTTCCTCACCGAGCCGCTCGAGCACATGCTCGAAGACTCCGGGCTGTTCGGTCTCATCGTCTTGGACCGCCGCGAGGCGAACGTCGGCTGGCTGAAGGGGAAACGCGTCGAGCCCGTCAAGTCCGCCTCCTCGCTCGTCCCCGGCAAACAGCGGAAGGGGGGTCAGTCCGCACAGCGGTTCGCCCGCCTGCGCTTGGAGGCCATCGACAACTTCTACCAGGAGGTCGCGGGGATGGCCAACGACCTGTTCGTCGACAGGCGCCACGAGCTCGACGGCATCCTCGTCGGCGGTCCCTCGCCGACGAAAGACGAGTTCCTCGACGGCGACTACCTCCACCACGAGCTCCAGGACAAGGTCCTCGGCAAGTTCGACGTGGCCTACACCGACGAGTCCGGGCTGAAGGACCTCGTCGACGCCGGGCAGGAGGCGCTCGCGGACCAGGAGATCGTCCAGGACAAAAACGACATGGAAGAGTTCTTCGAGAAGCTCAACACCGGGCAGGAGGCCACCTACGGGTTCGAACAGACCCGCCGGAACCTGATAATGGGGTCGGTCGACCGCCTGCTCATCTCCGAGGACCTCCGCTCGGACGTCGTCGTCTACGAGTGTCCGAACGGCCACGAGGAGTACGAGATCGTCGACGCCCGCCACTCGACGCCCGACCACGAGTGTAGCGAGTGCGGCGACGAGGCGGCCGTCGAGGAGCGCGAGGACGTCATCGAACACCTGATGGCCATCGCGGAGCAGCGCGGCACCGAGACGCGGTTCATCTCGACGGACTTCGAGAAGGGCGAGCAGCTGCTCGACGCGTTCGGCGGCATCGCGGGCATCCTGCGCTACTCAACCGGCGTCTAAAACGGACCTCTGCGGCGTCCTTACTGCTGTTCCGGCTCGACCGGCGCCGCCGCGACCTCTAAGCACGCGCAGGCGTCGGTCTCGGGGTCGAAACAGTCCGGACACTCCGGCTGGCGGTCGATGATCGTGTCGAGCCGCTCGGCCACCGTGTCGTCGATGACCGCCTCAAGCTCGCGGGCCTCCGCCTGGAAGTCCTCGACCGCGAGGACGTTGGCGAGGAACCGCTCGATGATACAGTACGTCTGGAGGGCGTCCCGCGCCCGGACGATGCCGTCGTCGGTGAGGCGCACGCCCTTGTACTTCTCGTGTTCGGCGAGCCCCCGCTCTTCGAGCTTACCGATCATCTCGTTGGCGCTGGCCGGGCTGACGCCGAGCGCGTCGGCGATCGACCCGGTCGAGGCGGGCCCGTCCTCTTCGTCCTGTACGACGTATATCGTCTTGAGGTACTGATCTGCGGTGTTCACGGCTGTCCTCCGTCGGCGCTCGTCGGCGACTCGTCTGCCCGGTTCATCGGCGCTCCATGACCTCCGTGACCTCGCGCACTCCCTCGGCCTCCTCGTCGCGGATCGCCGTCAGGGTCGCGATCAGCTCATCGCGGTCGATCGAGAACGCCGCGTCGGAGTCCTCGATCGCCTCGATGAGGTCGTCGTAGAACTTGTACGCCGTCTCCTCGTTACACAGCTGGTCGTACAGCACGTCGTCGAAGTCCTCTGGTCGCGTCCGCCCGTAGCGGGCGTCGACCAGCGACTCGATCTCGCCGAACGGGACGCTGTCGACGCCGAGCCCCTCGATGAGCGCCTCCAAGCGCTCGCGGTGGTCGGCCGACTCCTCGGCGGCGTCCGCGAGCAGCGTCTCCACCTCCTCGTCGAGCTCGGCGTCCAGCTGCTGGTAGTGGCGGTGCGTTCGCGCTTCGACGACCTCCTCGAGCACGATGCCGATCTGGAGCAGTCGCGCGAGCTGGTCGTCGGAGGCGACCCGCTGGCTCACGCTCACCGCGACCACCCGAGACGGCGCGATACGCGGGTTCGCATACCACCGACTCGGGCGTCGTCGGTCTTAAGCGGTTCCCCTCGCGCGCCGGTCGCTCAGTCGGCGTGGGGCGTCGAAAAAATCCGTTCGGCGGGCGGGCCGCGAGCGCCGATCGTTACTGGAGGCGCTCGAAGACGAGCTCCTCGACGTCGTCGCGGAACTCGTCGACCGCGATCTCCTCGAGGACGGGCACGAAGAAGCCCTCGACGAGCATGTTCCGGGCCGTCCGCGAGTCGATCGAGCGGCTCTCGAGGTAGAACAGGTCCTCGGCGTCGACCTGCCCGACCGTCGCGGAGTGGGAGGCCTCGGTGTCGTGGTTGTGGATGATCAGCTTCGGCGACGCGTCCGCCTCGGCGTCGTCCGACAGCATCAGCGTGTTCTCGCGCTGGTAGCTGGAGGTGTTCCACGCGTCCTCGCCGACGTCCTGGACGCCCTCGTAGACGGAGCGGGCGACGTCGTCGAGCACGCCGCGGGTGACCAGGTCGGCGGTCGTCTGCTCGGCCTGGTGCCACACGCGGGCGTTGATGTCGAAGTGCTGGTCGTCCGTGCCGAAGAACGTCCCGACGATCTGGCTCTCGGAGCCGTCGCCGTTCAGGTCGGTCTCGATGTCGGACCGGGTGAGCTTCGAGCCGAAGTTGCTCTCGATCCAGTCGATCGTCGCGTAGGTGTCCGTCACGCCGCGCTTCAGCGAGTAGGTGTACGCGTCCGCGTCGAGGTTCTGGAGCGAGCCGAACTGGACGTTCGCGTTCTCGCCCGCGACGACCTCGACGAGGTTCGAGAAGTACCGGTCGTCGTCGACCTCGGCGTCACCGGTCTCGATCGACTCGAGGATCGTCACCGACGACGACTCCTCGGCGACGACGAGCGTCTGGCTGAACAGCGAGCGGGAGTTCATCTCCGCGCGCACCGTCACGTCCTCGACGTCGACGCCCTCGGGGACGTAGACGAACGTCCCGGTGGTGAAGAGCGCGACCGAAAGCGCGGTGAGGTAGTTGTGTTCGGGGTCGAGGACGGAGCCGAAGTTCGCCTCGATCACGTCGCCGTACTCGGCGAGGGCCTCGGTGAACGGCAGGACGACGACCTCGTCGTCGCCCGCGGTCCGCTCGGTCTCGTCGGCCTGATTCAGCGGGTCGACGAGCGCCTCGAAGTCCAGCGCCTCCAGGTCGGTCCAGCGGCGCCCCGGCGTCTGGATGACGTCGGGCAGCTCCGCGGTCTCCAGCGCGGCCAGCGCGTTCAGCCGGGTCTCCAGGAGCCACTCGGGCTCGTCGCGTTCGTCGGCGATGCGTCGTACCGTCTCCTCCGAGAGGCTCTCGATTGCTTGCGTGCTCATGTTATCCGAGCGAACCCTCCATCTCCAGCTCGACGAGCCGGTTCAGCTCGACGGCGTACTCGATCGGCAGCTCCTCCGTGATCGGCTCGATGAAGCCCGAGACGATCATCTGCTTGGCGTCGTCGTCATCGAGACCGCGCGACTGGAGGTAGAAGATGTCCTCGTCGCCGATCTTGCCGACGGTCGCCTCGTGGGCGACGTCGACCTTCGACTCGTTGATCTCCATGTACGGCATCGTGTCGGAGGTCGACTCGTTGTCGAACATCAGCGCGTCGCACTCCACGGCCGTCGAGGAGTTCTCCGCGCCGTCCGCGATGTGGACGAGGCCGCGGTAGTTGGTGCGGCCGCCGTCCTTCGCGATCGACTTGGACTCGACGGTGGACTTCGTGTTCGGCGCGTTGTGGTACACCTTCGCGCCGGTGTCGATGTCCTGCCCCTCGCCCGCGAAGGCGATGGTGATGTGGTTGTCGGAGGCGCCGCGGCCCTTCAGGATCGTCGACGGGTACAGCATCGTCGCCTTCGACCCCATCGAGCCGGAGATCCACTCCATGCGCCCGCCCTTCTCGGCGATGGCGCGCTTCGTGTTCAGGTTGTACGTGTTCTTCGACCAGTTCTGGACGGTCGAGTACTGGACGTGGGCGTCCTCGCCGACGAACACTTCCACGCCGCCCGAGTGGAGGTTGAACGCCGAGTACTTCGGGGCGGAACAGCCCTCGATGTAGTGGACCTCGGAGCCCTCCTCCGCGATGATGAGCGTGTGCTCGAACTGGCCCATCCCCTCGGAGTTCATCCGGAAGTACGCCTGGACCGGCATCTCCACGGTGGTGTTCTCCGGGACGTAGACGAACGAGCCGCCGGACCAGATGGCGCCGTGAAGCGCGGCGAACTTGTTGTCGCTCGGGGGGACGCACTTCGTCATGAAGTGCTCGCGGACGATCTCCTCGTGCTCCTGGACGGCCTTGTCCATGTCACAGAAGATGACGCCCTTCTCCTCCCACCGCTCCTGCATGTTCTGGTAGACGATCTCGGACTCGTACTGCGCGCCGACGCCCGAGAGCGCGTTCTTCTCGGCCTCCGGGATGCCCAGCTTGTCGAAGGTGTCCTGGATCTCCTCGGGGAGGTCCTCCCAGCTGTCCGCGCCGCCGCGCTTGTCGATGTCCGGGCGGATGTACGGCACGATCTCCTCGACGTCGACCTCAGAGAGATCGGGCTGGCCGGGCCAGTCGGTCGGCATCGGCATCTCCTGGAACTGCTCGAGCGCGCGCAGGCGGCGCTCCAACATCCACTCCGGTTCGTCCTTGTCCTCCGAGATGACGCGGACCGTCTCCTCGGTGAGGCCCTTCTCGCTTTTGAAGGCGGACTTCTCCTCCTTCTTGAACTCGAAGCGGGCCTCGGTGTCTGTCTCCTTGAGGTCGTCCTGTTGTGAACTCATAGTGTATTGTTACGGATTCCCGTGTTTACGTGTGTCGCGTGCCCGCATTCGGTTACGCCGCCTCGAAGGCGTCCTCGCGGACCCAGTCGTACCCCTCGTCCTCCAGCTTCTCGGCGAGCTCCGCGCCGCCGCTCTTGACGACTTCGCCGTCGAGCATGACGTGGACGTGGTCGGGCTCGACGTAGTCGAGGATGCGCTGGTAGTGGGTGATCTGGAGGATGCCCGTGCCCTGCTCGTCGCGGAGCGCGTTGATCCCCTTCGAGACGTCCTTCAGGCGGTCGATGTCGAGCCCGGAGTCGATCTCGTCGAGCACGGCGACGCTCGGCTCCAGCATCGCGGCCTGGAGGACTTCGTTCTGCTTCTTCTCGCCGCCGGAGAAGCCGGCGTTGAGGTACCGCTGCATGAACTTCTCGTCCATGTCGAGCAGCTCCATCTTCTCGGAGAGGATCTCCTGGAACTCGGCGACGCCGATCTCGCCGTCGTCCGCGGGCCCCTCCATCGGGGAGGTCTCGTACCCCTCGTCGTCGTCCTCGTCGGCCTCGGCCGACTCCTCCTCGTCCTCGAACAGCTCCTCGCGCTCGTCGGCCTTCGCGTTGAGGGCCTGGCGGAGGAAGTTCGTCATGGTGACGCCCTCGATCTCAGCGGGGTACTGGAAGCCGAGGAAGATACCGAGCGCGGCGCGCTCGTTCGGCTCCAGCTCCAGGAGCTCCCAGTGGTAATCCTCGTCGTCGAGGTCGGCGTCGACGTCGGCGACGTCGTCCTCGTCGAGGTGGAGGGAGATCGACCCGTCGGTCACCTCGTAGGCCGGGTGGCCGGCGATCACCTTCGCCAGCGTCGACTTGCCCGAGCCGTTGGGACCCATCAGCGCGTGGATGTCCCCGGACTCGACGGTCAGGTCGACGCCGCGAAGGATCCGTTCACCGCCCTCTTCGGCCACTCGTGCCCGAAGGTCGTTGATTTCGAGAGTTGCCATTGTGTTCTCGTGCCTCGTGTGCGAACAGTGGGTGTTGCGGGGGTTAACGGTTACGCATCTCCGCCTCAAAAATCGCAGATCCACCAAGAAATTTTCTTCCGATCGAAAAGTGCTTTCGACGACCGGCGTTTCGCCTCGCCGTCGGTCACATGAACGAGCCGAGCCCCGTCTGCTCTTGGCCCGTCTTGACCTCCTCCCACGACATGCCGAGCGCCTCTATCACGCGCTCTATCGGTCCCTTGAGGGTCTTGTCGAGCATCTTCTCCCAGTCGACCTCGAACTCGTCGGGGACCTGGTCGGCGTACTCGAAGCAGATCACGTCCGGGTCGCGCTTGAACTCCCCGTAGAGGTGGTCCCGCTGGGGGTCGAGCCCCTCCTCGTCTTCCATCCGCGCCCAGAAGTCCGGGTGGACCTTCTCGATGTAGAGCCGCTTCGGCTTCGACCCGCTGCCGAAGTTCGTCCCGAGCATGAGGTTGGCGTACTTCGCGCCGCGGACCTGCGCGGTCGGCGTGTCGTAGGCGTCGAGCTTCTTGCCGATGCCGCCGGGGATCCCGACCTCGTCGAGGTCCACGTCGCCGTCGAGCACCCGCGCGATGACATCGACGAGGTACTCCTTGACCTCCTCCATGTCGTCGTCGATGTCGTCGCCCGTGACGATGGTCTCGATGACGTTCTGCTGGACCTCCTTCGTGATCCCGGCGATGTCCGAGCGCTTGTACTCGAAGCCGGTGATGTCGATGTCGTCGACGTCTTTCCCCTCCTTCCAGACGATGTGGCCCGCGTACCGCTTCTTCTTGCCCGCCTGGAAGAAGCGCCGGTAGAGCTTCTCGAACTCGATCTGGAAGCGGTGCTCGTCGGCGTTGAGCTCCTCGCGCGCGAAGTCGTCGTAGCGCTCGTTGATGTGGTCCTCTATCTCGAAGGAGGTCTCTATCGCCTCCTCTTTGTCCACCTCGTGGCCGAGGGACAACATAACCGAATCAGTGTTATGGAGGACGACACCGCCGACGCCGTCGACGAAGTTCTCGTTCTCGGCGACGCTGAGATCGTACACGTACCCGTCGTGATCCACTTCCTCAACGACCGGGTCTTGTCCGCTGCGGTAGTAATCACACGTTCGAATCGTGTAGCTCCCCTTACTCTCCCTGTACTTCAGCGAGTGCTTCTCCCCGCGTTGCGTGAGAAGCGTAGAGAGCCCCGCCGCGAGTTCTCGGCTCGTCGTCTCGAAGTCGAAGTTTCGCTCGCAGTACTCGGGCGAGTATCGTGGGAATTCGCGTGAGCCGTCGCCCTCTACGAGTACGTCGACGAAGAGCTGTTGGAGATCCTCGGGGAGACTGAACACGAACCCAGGAACACGCTTCCCGCGTGACGTTTGCCCGGCGAACTCACGGAAGAACACCGCCGAGAGTTCGTTCATCATCTGGAGCTTGTGGGTACCGTCGTCGTACGTTACCGACTGATCCCCGCTGTCGGTTCCGTACTTGACGGTCCGTTCGCCGGACGTGTCTGACGCAATGACACTAGCTGTCGCCCCGTCGAACAGACGCTGGTAATCCTCTTGAAGCCCTTCGAGCCAACCTGTTCTGGATTCAGCGATGCTCGCGCCGAACCTGGTGTCGGTCGTTTCGATCGTCGAGGAGCTCCCTTCGGTGACGTACGCGGCGAGCAACCGCACGAGCGCCCGTCCGTCTTCGGAATCTAAGTCGATGTGCCGCTGTACCTTGATGCTCCGCTCTATCGAGTCGTGGTGTTCGTGACCGAACCAGACCCAGTCGTCGTTCGCGTGGACTCGTTTGACCTTCGTCTCCGCGTTCTCGCTGCCGACGCTTCGACCGTCCCCGTACTCGCGCGTGTACCCCTCTAACACGTCGTAAACATCGATCTTCTCAACTGTTTCGACCTCAGGAAGACCGGGAACCCGAAGCGGTTCTTCGACGTCTTCTGGCTTCGTTTCGACGAGGTCGCCGTCCTCTTCGACGACGTACGAATGATCTCTGGTCGTCGTGGACTCACCGAACTTATGCTGGAGGTTGACGACCGGTTTGTCGGTCTCGTGTCGGATCACCTGCTCGATCGGCTGCCACTCTGGGTCCCTGTCTCCGGTCACCGAAAGCGCCTCCCACCCGTTCACGCGACCCCGTTCCTTCTCGACCGACACCGAAGCGACAGGCCCTCCGTCGGCGGCAATAATCAGATCCTCGCTCGCAGTCGCATCCGAGCGCTCGAAGAGATCAGCGATCGGCAGGATTCGGACAATCCCCTCGGGATCGCGCACGACTACGGGTCTGTCGCCCGTGACACTGTCCCCGTACGCCACATCGTGACCGAGCTCCTCCGCCGCCTCCTCCGTGAAGTCGATGACCTCGCGGCCGGTCGCCGTGACCGCCGCCGCGCCCTCCTTGTCGTAGAGGCGGAACCGGTCCCAGCCCGTCACGCCGTAGAGTGAGTTCATGATGACCTTGACGGCGCCCTGCTGCCGGTCGTACTGCTCGTACGGCTCGGTGCCGGGGTCGTGGTCGTTCCGGAGCGCCTTCTTCTCCTCGCGCTCGGAGAGCAGCTCGTCGACCATCTCGCGCATGATGCCGTCCGGCTCCTTCCGGAAGTGGGTCCCGTTGGGCGCGACGTACGTCTCGCCGTCGTACTCGTCGGGGTCCACCTTCGTCTCCGGGCCGGCGTTGATCGTCACCATGCACATCGGGTAGAGGCTCTTCAGGTCCTGGACCGTCACCATCTCCTTGACGCCGGTGATCGGATCGAAGACGGCGCCGCCCTCGAACTCCTCCGACTCCTGTTGGCCCTTCGTCGGGAGCGCGAACTTCCCGAACGCCTTGTGGAGGACGTACATGTCGACGGTGTCGCCGGGCGTCGGCGCGTCCTCGATCTTACAGCCGACGAAGGTCCGCACCTCGTCCCAGAAGGCGATCACGTCCTGCTTCCGGTCGATCTCGACGCACAGCTCCACGTCGCGGATGCTGTACTCCAGTAAGCGCTCCGGGTCCTGCTCCCAGAGGTCGCCGATGTCGCCCGTGTAGCGCTCCTTCCCGACGCCGAGCTCGCGCTCGCCGACCGCGTCGAGCCGGTACGACTCCAGCTCGGTGAACATCGTGCGCTTGTAGGCGTACAGCAGGTCGAAGACGACCCGCCCCTTCACGTCCGGACCGCCCCACCCGGAGCGCCACACCTCGCCGATCCGGGAGAGCCGGTCGACGTCGAGGTCGTACTGGCTCCCCTCGTCGAGCACCTCCAGCCGGTCGAGGACGTACGGCGCGTCGAAGTCCTCGAAGTTCCAGCCGGTCAGGAGGTCCGGGTCCGTCTCGTCGATGTACTCGACGAACGCGTCGAGCATCGCGGCCTCCTCCTCGAAGGTGCGGACCCGGAAGTCGAGCTCCCCGTCGCCGCCGACGATCCCCTCGTAGTCGGGGAGGTCCTCTGGCGGCGGGATGTCGGCCTCGGGCGCGTCGTACAGCCAGACGACGTACTCGTCGTCGTAGGAGTCGTGGCTGGTGAGACAGATGATCGGCTCCTCGCCGTCCTCGGGGAAGCCGCGCCGGTCGTCGACTTCGATGTCGAAGGTGTTCACGCGGAGGTCGGCGTCGACCTCGGCGGGTTCGAGGTGGCCCTCGTGGACCTGTATCGTCCCCTCCCCGTCGTCGAGGCGCCGCTCCTCGACGCGGATCCCGCCGTTGATCCCGTTGTCGATCAGGAAGCGGTTCGGGAACAGGATGTCGGCCTCGAAGCTCGTCTCGAAGTCGTCCCGGATGTTCCCCACGTCGCGGGGCGTCCGGGTGACGATCCGGGTGAGCGGCTCGCCGCGGATGCTCTCGAAGGGCTCGCCGTCCGGGCTCTCCTCGCGGGTCCCGATCACCACGTCGTACTCCTCGACGGGGTCGCGGTCGAGGTCGGCGGTGGGCACGTAGAAGTACGGCTCGACGCCCAGCACGCGGAGGTGTTCGACGACGTCGTGGTCCGGGTCGCCGTCGACGCCTTCGGCCTCCCCGTCGACGTTCTCGGCCGGCCGCCGACCGAACACGTGGACGACCGGGTACTCGTCGCTCCCGTACCCCTCGACGGCGTAGTCGATCTGGGTGATCATCAGCTCGACGGTCCCGGTCGACTCCGGGAACTTCGCCTCGTCGACGTCGACCACGTCGCTGACGTGCCCGCGGCCGCCGCCGGCGACGACGGCCGCCTCCTGGGCGGCCAGCTCCTCCCGTTCCGTGTCCGTGTCGCCGTCGGTCCCGTCGCCCGCGTCCCCGGTCGACGAGAAGTCCGACAGCCCCGACTGAGTCATATCCGCCCTTCGGCGGCACCCGGCTAAAAAACTCGGCTTTCGGGTGCGGCGAGCTATCCCGCCACGGAAAGGCATATAATGTGTGATGACTTACCACGGTCCATGTCTTCGGACCCACGCTCCGAATCCGAGGTGGCTCGCCCGGACGACTCCGACGCGGTCGACGCCGAGGTGGAGGCGTACGAAGACGACGGGAACGTGGTGCTTTTCGACGCCACGAACCCCCTCGCGTGGGTCGAAGCGAGCCGAACGGTTCGGCTCGCCGACGCGGTCTGAGAGGGTTCGGCCCTCGGTGCCGCCGGGCTGATCTCGTCCCCCGTAGCCGCGGCGCCGCGTCCGGACGGAACCCCTTTGCCCCGGCGCGGCGTACGGCCGGGCGTGTTCAGCCTCGACGAGGACGACGAGGGCGAGATCTCCGTCGGCGAGAGCTCCGACGCCGAACGGGAGATGACGCCCGACATCCCCCAGGCGCCCTCGGTGAAGTCGTTCGACGACGGCGGCGACTTCGAGGGCGCGAGCGACGTGGACCAGGGCACCCTCCGCGCGTTCGTCGTCGCCGTCATCTACGCCAACGCCGCCGTCCTCCTCGTCGCGCTCGGCCCGATGGTGTGGTTCTTCGAGGGGTGGTCGCGGGTCGGTCCGGCCCTGTTCGTCGCCGGGCTCCTGGCCGGCGTCCGCACCTATCAGACGTACCGGTCGTGGAAGCGGTCGCGGGACGAGGCCGACGGGGAGGGCGACGGCGATCCGGAGTCCGGGGCGGACGGCCGTGACCCCGACCCCGACGCGGCGCCCCCGGAAGCGTAATACCCGGCGAGCGCCCTCCTTCGACCATGCAGACGGTCCGCGACGGCGACGGCGAGACGTACCTCCTCGTGAAGCGCTCCGCCGAGTCGAGCCGCGTGCGGGACCCGGCGACCGGCGCGGAGCGGTACGTCGACAACGAGGAACTCAGCGTCGTCGACGGCGAGTCGCCGCTCGCGACCGCCGCCTCCGGCGTGCCCGAACCGGTCCGTCGGACGCTCGGCGCGGTCCGCGACGACCGGTCGCTCGGCCTGCTCGCGGTGGTCGTCGACGAGGGGCCGATCGCCGCCATCGACCTCCTCGACGCGGCCGACATGTGCGAGTCCGACCTCCACGGCGCGCTCTCCGAGTTCCGCGCGGCCGGCCTGGTCGACGAGGCCGAGGTCGCCGGCCGCCGCGGCTACGAGGCGACCTCGGTCGCGGTCGAGGCGCTGGCGCTGCTGCGCGGCGAGTCGGCGGACGACGAGTGACCCGCGCGCCGACCCGCCCGGACCGCGGGCCTCGGCTCAGTCGTCGGCGAGCGACGCCGCCTCGATGTCCGCCGCGTCCTCCCGCCGGACGGTCGAGCGGTTCGAGCGCGGGTCCTTCTCGACGGTGACCAGCTCGTCGGCCGCGCCCACCAGCTCGTCGTCGTGGCTCACGATGACGATCTGGCGCACGCCGAAGCCGCGCATCTCCTCGACGAGTCGGACGAGCCGGGAGACGTGGCCGGAGTCGAGGAAGACGGTCGGCTCGTCGAGGATGAGCGGCGGGGTCGGCGCCGCCCCCTCGATCCCCTCCGAGAGCAGCCGGTAGATGGCGCAGCGCAGCGAGAGGTTGAACAGGGCGCGCTCGCCGCCGGAGAGCTGCTCGGGGTCGAGCGGCTCGCCGTCCTTCTGGTAGACGGTGAGGACGTACTCGCCGTCGAGCTCGATGTGCGAGTAGGCGTCGTTGCCGTAGACGAGCTCGAACGTCTCGTTGAGGGTGCGCTCCAGCTCGGCCACGTTGCGCTGGCGGAGCTCCGCGCGCAGGTCGCCGTACATCGACTCCAGCTCGCTCGTCTCCTCGTGGAGACTCTCCAGCGCGGCCACCCGATCGCCAAGCGCCTCGCGCTCCTCACGGAGCTCCTCCAGCTCGCGGAGCTCGCCTTTCACCCCGCCGATCGCGTTCTGGAGCTCCTCGCGGCGCTCGCCGAGGCGGTCGAGCTCCTCGCCGACCCGTTCGAGGTACCGCTCGGCCTCCTGTTTCCGTTCCCTCGCCGTCTCGACCGCGGCCTCGTCGACGGCGTCCGCGAGCTCGTCGCGCCGCTCGCGCTTGTCGGCGAGCCGGTCGCGCCGCTCGTCGTTCACCTCTTCGAGGTTCTCCCGCTTCTCGCGGCGGCGCTCGATCTCGTCCTCCGCGTCCGCGACGGCGGACAGGCGCTCCTCGACCGCCGTCACCACCTCGCGGGCGTCGTCGATCTCCGCGAGCTCGGACTCGAGCTCCTCGACGCGCGCCGCGGCCGCCTCCGCCTCCTCGCGCTTCTGGGCCGCGACCTCGCGCGTCTCCTCGGCCGCGTCCCTGAGCTCGGCGGCGCGCTCGCGCTTCTCCTCGGCCGTCTCCCGCTTCCGGTCCGCCGCCTCGCGCTTCTCCTCGACGCGCCCTTCGAGCGTCTCGACCCGCTCGTCGATCTCGTCGAGCCGATCGGCCGCGCTCGCGAGCCCGTCGAGCTCCGCGATCCGGTCGTCGAGGTCGGCCTCGCGGTCGCGGGCGTCCGCGAGCTCGGTCTCCAGCTCCGCGACGCGCTCCCGGTCCTCGTCGATCCCGCTGGCGTGCGGCGAGTCCTCGACCGGCTGGCCGCACTCGGGGCACTTCCCGGCCGCGAGCAGCTCCTCGGCCTCCGCGACGCGCTCGCGGGCGTTCTTCAGCTCCGCCGACAGCTCGGCGATCCGCTCGCGGACCTCGCCGCGCTCGTCGCGCAGCGCGTCCCGCTCCTCGGCGACGCCGTCACGGTCGACGTCGGCGTCCGCGGCCGCGAACCGCTCGCGCAGCTCCTCGGCTTCCTCGCGGAGGTCCGCGGCCGACGACTCGGCCTCGTCGGCCTCCGCCGCCGTCGCCTCGGCCTCGTCGGCGAGGTCGTCGGCCTCGGCCTCGATCTCCGCGGCGCGCTCAGTTCGGTCGTCGGCCTTGCCGGCGAGGTTCGTCGCCTGATTGCGGAGCCCCTCGGCGTTCACCCGCTCGCCGTCGAGGTCCTCGCGGACCGTCGCCTCCCGCTCGTCGAGCGCCGCGCGGCGGTCGGCGATCGCCTCCTCGGTCGCCGCGTCGAGGCCGGCGTCGTCGAGCCGCCCGTCGATCTCCGACTCGATCTCGTCGATCCGCTCGCGCGTCTCGCGGATCGCGTCGCGGTGGTCGTCGCGCTCGCGCTCGGCCTCGCGGACCGCGGCCTCGATCTCGTCGATCTCCGACTCGAGCGCCTCCAGCTTCTCCCGCTTCTCCGCGTGCGTCGACAGCGTCTCGGCGGCCGCGTCGCGCGTCTCCTTCGCCTGCTCCCGCTGCGTCTCGTACCGGTTAATGTCGTCGGTGACCTCGCCCAGTTCGCCCTCCAGCTCGTTGAGCCGCGCGTGGAGGTCGCGGTCCTCCTTCGCGGCGATCTGCTCGTCGAGCTGGTCGAGCCGCCCGCGCCGGTTCTCCAGCACGTCCTCGACGCCGAGCCTGGCGTCGCCGGCGCGCTCGCGGTACTCCTCTAACTTCCCGAGCTGGAGCAGGTCGTCGATCGTGTCCTGCCGCTCCCGCGGGGTGGCGTTGATCAGCTTGTTCACCTCGCCCTGCCGGACGTACGCGCAGTTGACGAAGGCCTCGGCGTCCATCCGCAGCAGCTCCGTGACGAACTCGCGGACCGCGCGGGCGCCGTCGCGGGTCACGTCGCTCCCGTCGGTCGACTCGAGCGTACACTGGTGGTCGATCCGACCGTCGTAGGACTTGAGCCGCCGCTCGACCCGGTAGGAGACGCCGTCGTGGGTGAACCACAGCTCGATCTCCGTCTCCTCCTCGCCGTTCGTGATCACGTCGTCGAGGGTGCCGTCGAGCGCCTTGGAGCCGTACAGCGCGAAGAAGCAGGCCTCCAGGAGCGACGACTTCCCGCTGCCGTTGAGCCCGTGGATGACGGTGACCCCCTCGGTCAGCCGCAGGTCGGCGTCGCCGTAGGGCTTGAAGTTCGCGAGGCGGACGCGGTCGAACTTCACAGGTAGTCCTCCATGGAGACCTGGCCGTCGGGCGACGCCGCGTCGGCATCCGTCGCCTCGGCGGGGTCGGCGTCGGATTCGTCCGGCTCGGGTTCGTCGTCGTCCGGTTCCTCCCCGTTCGATTCGTCACCGTCCGGTGCGTCGCCGTCCGGTTCGTCACCGTCCGGTGCGTCGTCGTCCAATTCCTCGTCCCCGGCGTCGTCCGATTCGGTAGCCGATTCGCCGCCGTCGTCATCGCCGGTCTCGGCGTCGGGCTCTACGGCCTCGAACGCACCGAGGTCCTCGTCGCCGTCGAGCCGCTCCTCGACCCGCCGCTTCACCGTCTCGCGGACGTTCGCGTCCGGGACGGTGTCCTCGCGGACCGCGCTTTCCACGTCGCGCGCGGCGGTCGACAGCGACATCTCGTCGAGGCGGTCGCGGACGGCGTCCTCCGGGTCGGCGAAGCTCACGTCCACCTCGCCGTCGGCGTCGACCTCGCGGCGGTCCGTGACGCGGGCGATGAGCGCGCCCTCGTCGGTCGCGAACTCCTCGACGGCCGCGGGCGTCACCGGGTCGCCCTCCCCGGTGACCTCGACGTGGACGACCGCCTCGGCGAGGTCGTGCTCCCGCACGCGCTCGCGGACCCGCGACTCGCCCTCGCCCTCGCGCAGTTCGACGGAGACGAAGACGAACGGGCGGGTGTCGAGCGCGCGGCGCCGGATCTCGACCCGGTCGTCGCCGCCGGCCGCGTCGGCGTCGAAGACGACGACGTTGTAGCCGCGCCCCTCGCGCTCGCTGGCGCTCGCGCGCTCGGTCGAGCCCGGGTACGTCACCCACGTGTCGGCGACCCGCGCGGTGTCCGGGGTGTGGTTGTCGCCGAGGAGCATCGCGTCGAAGTCGACGTCGCTCTCGGTCAGCACGGTCTCCGTGTCCCAGTCGGCGTAGCCGAACGGCTCGAAGAGGCCGTGCGCGACCAGGGCGGCGTACTCGGCGTCGTGGCCGGCGAACGCGTAGTCGAGGTCGTCGCGCCGCGAGACGGGGACGTGGTCGAGGCCGTAGAAGGCGGTGTCGCCCACGACGACCGGCTCGTCGCCGAGCCGGGTCGCGAGGCCGAGGCGCTCGAAGAGGTCGAGCCACTGGCCGCCTCGCGTCGACTCGTGGTTGCCGACCACCGCGAGGAACGGGATCCCGGCGTCGTCGAGCCGGCGGAGGACGGAGATGGTCCCCATCAGGTCGCCGAGCTCGGGCCGGCGGTCGTGGAAGAGGTCGCCCGCGTGGACGACGGCGTCGACGCCGTCGTCGACCGCGTCGTCGACCACGGCCTCGAACGCGTCGAGGAAGTCCTGGCGTCGGACCGGCGAGTGGTACTGCGAGTACCCGACGTGGGTGTCGCCGGTGTGGATCACCCGTGTCATCTGTCCGCGTCTTGGCCGGTGTCCGGCTTAGGGATTCCGGGGCCGGAGCGGAAGTGGTCGCGCCCGTCGCCGCGCCGCTCGGGCCCCCCGTCGCCGTCCCCGCCGGAACCGTCCGCCGCGCGTCGGAACGCCCGGTACGCGGCTAGCGCCTCGCGCCCGCGCTCGGCGGCGGCCTCGTCGCCCCTGCGCTCCGCGGCGTCGACCGCCTCCGCCAGCCGGTCGAGGCCGACGGCGTCGACGAAGCCGGCCGCCCGCCGGAGGTCGGCGCGGGCGGCGTCCGCCTCGTCGATCACGGCGACGTACGGGCGCCTCGCGGTGTCGGTGCGCGTCGCGAGCGCGGCCAGGGCGCGCTTGACGGCGGTAGTCGAGACCACGGGCCGACTGGCGCGGCATCGGGGATAAACCGTCGCGGACGCCTCCTCGACCCTGCGGATCGCGGCGCGGTCCGAACCCCGCCTCAGATCCCCAGCGAGTACAGCCGCTTGCGCGCGTCGGTGAAGGAGAACCGGGAGTCGACGACGCCCTCCTCTTCGAGCCGCGACAGCGCGTAGCGGACGGTCCGGGGCGGAAGCAGCGTCTCCTCGGCCAGCTCGCTCTGGGTCAGCGTGTCGTTGTAGTCTAACACCTTCGCGACGAGCTTCGCGCTCGGCGGCAGGTCGCGTACGGCCGCCCAGCGGTCCGCGGTCCCGTCCTCGGCGGTGACGGCATCGGTCGTGCTCATGCGTACCTCGATCGATCGCATGCCGGATGATAATATTTTCTATCCTGTTTTATTACTACAGAGCATCTACTCGTCCCGGACCAATCAGTCGGGCCGGCCGAGCCTCGCCGCGCGCCGCCGTCTCGCCGACGATACTGGCGGCATCGTGCCCCCACCCGAAGCCTCTTATCCGCGAGACGCTTTAATAAACACAATGAGCGACACCGTCGACGACGTCGATATGCCCTACGACGAGGGAGCGGCGTCGAAACAGGAGAAGATCGACTCCTTACAGGAGCGGCTCGACGTCTTAGAGTCCCAGAACGAGGAGATGCGCGACAAGCTCCTCGACGCCAACGCGGAGAACAACAAGTACCAGCAGAAGCTCGAACGGCTCACCCACGAGAACAAGAAGCTGAAGCAGTCCCCGCTGTTCGTGGCGACGGTCCAGGAGATCACGCCCGACGGCGCCGTGATCAAACAGCACGGCAACAACCAGGAGGCGCTCACCGAGATCACCGACGAGATGCGCGAGAAGCTCGACCCCGACGACCGCGTCGCGGTCAACAACTCGCTGTCGGTGGTCAAGAAGCTGGAGAAGGAGACCGACGTCCGCGCCCGCGTCATGCAGGTCGAGCACTCGCCGGACGTCACCTACGCCGACATCGGCGGGCTCGAAGACCAGATGCAGGAGGTCCGCGAGACCGTCGAGATGCCGCTCGAACACCCCGACATGTTCGAGGACGTGGGCATCACGCCCCCGAGCGGCGTCCTGCTGTACGGGCCGCCCGGAACGGGCAAGACGATGCTCGCGAAGGCCGTCGCCAACGAGACGGACGCGACGTTCATCAAGATGGCCGGCTCCGAGCTGGTCCACAAGTTCATCGGCGAGGGCGCAAAGCTGGTCCGAGACCTGTTCGAGGTCGCCCGCGAGAACCAGCCCGCCGTCCTGTTCATCGACGAGATCGACGCCATCGCCTCGAAGCGGACGGACTCGAAGACCTCGGGCGACGCCGAGGTCCAGCGCACGATGATGCAGCTGCTCTCCGAGATGGACGGCTTCGACGAGCGCGGCGAGGTCCGGATCATCGCCGCGACCAACCGCTTCGACATGCTCGACCCCGCGATCCTCCGTCCCGGCCGCTTCGACCGCCTCATCGAGGTGCCCAAGCCGGAGACCGAGGGCCGCGAGATCATCTTCCAGATCCACACCCGCAACATGAACCTCGCCGACGGCGTCGACTTCGCCGAGCTCGCCGAGCTGACCCCCGACGCGTCCGGCGCCGACATCAAGGCGATCTGTACGGAGGCCGGGATGTTCGCCATCCGCGACGACCGCACGGAGGTCACACTCGACGACTTCCTCGAGGCCCACGAGAAGCTCCGTCAGGACGAGGAGACGAACGCCGACGACTCGCTGGCGTTCGCCTGATCGCGTCGCGGCCGCTCAGCCCTTTCTCGACCGTCCTCTCCCGTCGAAGCGCTCGTTACAGCGCCGCCACGACGAGGTACGGCGCGACGAAGACCAGCAGGAACACCAGTCCGACCGCGATCCCGTAGCCGGCGCCGACGCCGGCGAGCGCGAGCCAGCCGTCGTCGACCGACGCATCGATGTCCATGTCGGACGCACCGCGGCCCGAGACTTAAATCCGCGCGTCGCGCCGCCGGGGGCGTCGCGGCGACCGTCGGCTCGCCGACCCGGTCACACGTCGCCCGCCATCGCGCGGAACAGCCCGTCGGCGAGCGCGTCGCGGTCGACGGTCTCCGGTTCCCCCTCTCCGGTGGGGTCGACCTCCGGTTCGATCGTCCCGCCGCCCATCCGGGAGTGCCCGCCGCCGTTCCCGTTGTCCACGTCGTCTAACACCGCCGCTATCGCGTTGCCCATGTGGACCCGGTCGTCGCGCGACCGTCCCGAGAGGTGGACGGTCTCGTCGCGCTCGCCGATCACCACGACGGCGCTGACTCCCTCCAGCTGGATCAACTCGTCCGCGGCCTGCGGGATCGCGTCGACGTTGTTCACGCCGCCGACGTCGGCGACCGCGAACGACCCCTCGATCCGACGCCCCGCGATCGCCCGGGCCTTCACCTCCAGCACCTCCGCGTCGACCGCGGGGTTCGCGATGCGGTCGAGCCGGTCCTGGTCGACGCCGGGGTAGAGGTAGGCGGCCGCCGCGAAGTCGGGCTCGCTGGCGCCGACGGTGAGGTGTTTCGTGTCCGCCAAGATTCCGTACAGCAGGCCCGTCGCCGTGTCCGTCGACAGCGTGAGGTCGCTCGCCGTCTCGCTCGCGTGCTTGTCCGGCGGGACGGGGACCGCGTCGTTGTCCCGGAAGTACTCGGCGACGACCGACGCGGTCGCGCCGTAGTCCGTCCGCACGTCGGTGAACAGCTCGCCGGCGCCGTCCCCGGGATGGTGGTCGACGACCGCCATCGGCAACACGCCGTCGGCGCCGGCGAACCCCCGCGGCTCGTTGTGGTCGACCAGGACGACCGACTCCGCCGCGAGGTCGCTCACGTGCTCGATCGGCTCCAGTTCGAGATCGAGGACCGTCCGGAACGCTCGGTTCTCTTGATGGCGGATCTGACCGGGGTACTGGACGGTGGCGTCGACGTCCACCTGGTCGGCGAGCGAGGCGACCCCGACCGCGGCCGACATCGCGTCGGGGTCCGGGTTGGGGTGCATCAACACCGTGATCTCGTCTTCGGCGGCCAGCAGTCGGCGGAACTTCACCCCGGCCGTCCGCCGGGACCGGAGGACGACCAGGCCGACGCCGACGGCGATCAGGACGACGAGCGCCGCGGCGACGGCGAGCTCGGGGTTCTCCCGGGCCATGGTCGCCGCCTGCGAAAACCGGTCGCCGACCGCGCTCATCGCTCGCATGCGTTGTGGCGAGTCGCTCCCGACACATGAAGGTTCGTTACCGTTCCGACCGACCGGAACCGACGGAACGCCCCGCGATCCCGCGGCCCTGCGGCGGCGCGGTCGCGGTTCGACGGGGGCGCTCTACTCGCGCCGCGCCCGGAACGCGCGCACGGCGTCGCGGTACCCCGACCGGAACGTGGGGTGGGCGAACTCGTAGCCGAGCTCGCGGAGCAGCGCGTTCGAGCACCGCTTGCTCGTCCGGATCCGGCGCTCCGCTGCCGCGGAGAGGTCGCCGGCCGCGATCCGCTCGTCCTTCGACAGCTTCTCCGGGCGCGGGACGCCGCAGGCGTCCGCGAGCCAGTCGGCGAACGCGTGCTTGTCGACCGGCTCGTCGTCGACGACGAGGACGGCGCGGTCGCGCGCCTGATCTGTCTCCAGCAGGTGCCGGACCGACCCCGCGGCGTCGTCGCGGTGGACCATGTTCAGGTAGCCGGCCGTCACCGGCCCCTCCACGTACCGCTCCAGCCGGTACCGCTCGGGGCCGTACAGCCCCGCGAACCGGACGACCGTCCCGTCGATCCCGGCGTCCGCCGTCCGCTCGGTCGCGATCCGCTCCGCCTCGGCGAGGACGCGGGTCTTCTCGGTGGTCGGCTCGACCGGCGTCTCCTCGTCGACCCACCCGCCGTCGTGGTCGCCGTACACGCCCGTCGAGGAGGTGTACACCAGTCGGTCCGGCGGCGACGCCCGCGAGCCGTACTCGTCGACGACGTTCGCCAGGCCGTCGACGTACACCGCCCGCGCCGCGTCGGCGCCGCGCCCGCCGGAACTGGCCGCGAAGACGACCGCGTCCGCGTCCGGGAGCGCCGAGAGCGACGCCGGATCGGTCGCGTCCGCGCGGACGGCCTCGACATCGGGGCCGACGGCGTCGACCGCGTCGAGCCCCGCGTCCGACCGCCGGACGCCGGTCACCGCGTGACCGCGGGCGTCGAGCTGGTCCGCCAGCGCCAGCCCGATGTAGCCGCATCCGACGACGACGACCCTCATGGCTTGCGTCGCTCGATGACCGCGAGGATCTCGGCGAGCTGCCCGAGGGTCATCCTCGTCCGCCCCTCCAACGCCTGCTGGACCTCCTGGCCGGTGAGGTCGGCGTCGATCTTCGCGGCGATCGCGTCGACGTCGAGGACGGCGGTCGCCATCCCCATCAGCAGGTGGTCGCGCACCTCGGCCACCATCGCGTCGGCGTCTCGGTCCGGGTTCGCCGCCGCGAGGACGGCGGTCGCGTCGTCGAGCGAGAGCGCCGCGACCTCCCCGTCGCGGAGGGCGTCCGCGTCCGCCTCGGTCAGTCCGACCTCCCCGACCAGCCGGTCGGGGTCGACCGCCGCGGCCGCCTCCGTCACCATCGCCTCGAAGGCGGCGAGCAACTCCTCCGCCGCCGGCTCGTCGGCGTCGACGTCGGGTCCGGCGCCGCGACCGTCGACGACCTCGTGGAACATACCCTCACTCGGTCGCGCCGTCTCAAAACGCCTGCGGTCGGGCGCGTGCCGCTCGGTTCCCGCCGCCGTTCACCCCGCCGTACACTCGTCTCCGTCACCCGGCGACGCTGTCAGCGGCCCCGGACACGGCCAGCCGGCGGACGTCTCCTCGCGCGTCCCGCCGACGTCGCCGACGCCGGGCGGTCCGGCGGGGACGGCGACGACAATGACCGTCCGCGTCTCGAACGCGACCGGCTCCGTGGCGCCGAGCGCGACCGACTCGCCGTCCACCTCGACGCTGACCGCGCCGGGCTCTCGGACGTACTCGAACGGGCGCCCGGGCGTTCCGACGTTCGCGCGGAGGGCGAACCGCGGGTACTCCCCGCGCACCTCGACGTGCCACGCGTTGACCGTCGCCACCCAGTACCCTGGCACGGGCGCGACCGGCAGCCCCGCGCCGACGGTCCGAACGGGCTCCGGGACCCGCTCGTCCGGGACCGACGCGACCGCCTTCCTCGCGCGCCCCTCGATCGCCGACTCGACCCGCTTCCGGCGAATCGCGCGGGACGCGGCGGTCGCCTCGTCGACGAACCGGGCCGGCACGCGGACCGCGTCTCGCCCCGCCTCCGCACGCGCCTCGACGCGGAGGTGCGCCGCGAGCCCGAGCCGCTCGGCCGACGACAGGGACCCGACCCGGGCCGCCTCCGCCGCGACGCGGTTCGGGTACTCGCCGTCGCCGACCGCGACGGCCCGCTCGCCGAGCGAGTCGTACTCGGCCGCGACGGCGTCCAAGACCGCCTTCCGCCGTCCGCGCGAGAGGTCCGTCCGCTCCGCGAGCCGCGCCGCCAGCGCCTCGTCGACCCGTCGCAGCGAGGCGTCGACCCGCCCGGCGAGTGCGCGGCGGTCGGCGCGCAGGTCGTCGCCGTCGGCCGCCGCGAGCGCCTCGTCGGCCGCGAGGAGCGCCTGCCCGGCGACGCCGATCCGGACCGTGTCGTCGGTGCCCAGGATCCGGTCCGCGATCCCCCCGGAGACGTCCCCGTACGGGAGCGTGACGTAGTTCACGTTCCGTGTCGCGAGCGGTCGCGTCGTCGTGCCGTCCACGCCCGCGACGCGCTCGCCGTCGACCGCCGTCCGCGGGAGGTACCCCGGCGACCCCTCCGGCGCGAACGTGACGGCGCCGCCCGGCCCACCGCCGCCGACGGCGTAGGTCCCCGGGTCGCGGGCGGCCTCGCGGCTGGCGATCACCTCGCCCACCGGCGGGCCCCCGAACGCGTCGTTCACGCGGTCGAGGACGCCGTCGGTCGCCGCCTCCCGGTCCTCGGCCGCCGACTCCAACTCCGCGACCACGGCGTCGAGGTACGCGACGCGGGCGGCGACGCGCGCCCGGTCGACGGCGCCGTCGTACCTCGCCGGGGCGTCCCGGAGGCGCTCCCGGCGGTCGCGCACGGCCGCGGCGAGGTCCCGGTACGGCGTCGACTCGCCGACCGCCGCGTCGGTCATCGACGCCTCGGTCTCCACCCCGCGGACGCGCTCGGACAGCTCCGAGACGTCCCTCGCGATCCGGTCCACGTCCGCGTCGGAGCGGTCGCCGTACACGACCGCCGACCGCGTCTCGTCGCCGAACTCGACGGCCTCGCGCGCCAGTCGGTCGACGTCGCGATCGGTCTCGACGCCGAGTTCCGCCCGCGCGGCCGCCGGGGTGTTCGCGAGGTCCGGACCGGCGACGCCGCGGCCCTCGGCGGCCCCGAACGTCGCCGTCGGCCGGTCGGGCGCGTCGACGCGCGGCGCGTACGTTCCGGCCACCGACACGCGGACGCGGTAGCGGTCCGTCGCCTCATCCCGCGTCACGGCGCGGTCGACGCTCACGTTCGCGACCGTCCCGTTCGGCCCGCGCTCGACGACCCGGCGCTCCCACGTCGCGGTCGCGGTGCGCTCGACGACGACCGTCCGGGTCGCGCGGCCGAACGACACCGACTCGCCCGCAGACACGGTCGCGCCGTCGGTCCCCGTCCGGAGCTCGCTCCCGTCGGTCACGCGGACGCGTTCCGTCCGCGACGTGTCGACGCGGCGCCACGGTTTGTCGAGCCGAGAGCGCGGTCGGTCCGGCGACACGGGGCCGCCGTCGACGACCCGCGTCGCCTCCGCCTCCGCCGTCGCCTCGACGCGGTGGCTCGCCCGCAGGATCGATTCGAGGTCGTCGTGGACGCGGGTCGCGGCGCGGTCGGCCGCGTGACCGACCTCGACCGTGGCGGTCTCGCCCGTCGCCTCCCCGCCCGGGTCGAAGGCGGCGTCCTCGCTCGCCGTCGCGTCGCCGGTCGAAGCCGCGGACTCTCCCTCCACGTCCCCGGTCGGCGTCGGCGCGCCGAGGACGGCGTCGGTCCAGGCGGCCTCGCGGACGCCGGTCGGCGACAGCAGGTCGGTCACGCCGGTGCGAGCGGTCGCCCGGGCGACGCCGCCGCGCGCGTCGGGGTCGCTGGTCCCGAACACGTCCCGCTGGACGCGGACGATGCCGGCGTTCGTCGACAGCTCGACGTGCCGGTTCGCGACGACGTTCTCGACGGGGGCGCCGGCGTACTGGCCGTACCCGCGGGCCCACGCCATCGCGTAGAGGCTGGCGGTGACCTGTCGCCCGAGTCCGGGTCCCTCCACAGGCCCGCGGTTGAGCCGGCGCTCGAACCGCTCGGTCCGCTCGTGAGCGGCCAGCGTCGGGACGGCGACCGTGACCGTCCGCGGTCGCGTTCGGTTGACGACCGTCCGACCGTCCCGGGTCGCGGTCGTCGCGACGCCCTCGAAGGTGACCCGGGTCGCGGTACCGTTGGCGGCCGGTTCGACGCGGACCCGGTCGCGCGCGGCGACGAGGTCGTCCGCCGAGTCGACGGGCGGGAGCGAGACGCTCGCCGTCACGGCGCCGTGATCGCTCTCGACCGCGCGCAGCGCCTCGGCGCCGGCGATGGCGAGTCGAATCCGGAACGCGTCCTCGAACGCGGACCCCTCGCGGACCGCTTCGGCCCCGGGCCCGGTCCCCTCCGGCGCGCGCGTCACCGGGGCCGCCGCCGCGTCGTGGGCAGCCTCGCGGGCGGCGCTCCTGAGCGCGGCGGTGGCGTCGGCGTCGACGCGCTCCACGGCGCGCTCGACGCGGCGGTCCTCCCCGACCAGCCCCTGCTCGGCGAGGCCCGCGGCGTACGCCGAACTCGTCACGAGCAGCAGCACGCCGACGAGCGCGAACGGGACCCGCGCCCGCTCGTCGACGGCGAACGTCCGCGCGCGACCGGCGTTCGGGGACCGACCGCGCCCTCGATTCCCCACGCTCACCACCTCCTGACGACGATCCGAACGACGCCCTTCGACGGGCGGCGTTCGCCGCTCGCATCGCTGAACCCGTCCGGGACCGGCTGTCGGACCACGGCGACGGCGACGTCGGCGGTTCGCGGCGGCTCGGGGCCGACGGCGACCGACCCTCCCGCGTCGTCCACGCCGTGCGCTCGGCCCCGCCCGCTGACTCCCCGCGTCGGAACCGCCGCACCGACGATCGAATGCGGTGACGAGGCGGCCTCGCCTCGCGCCGGTGGGGCCCCGGAGCGCCGCCGCGCGTCGCTGCCCGGTATGCCCCCGGCGGCGCCGCTCCGGCTCGCTGCGTCGTCGCGCCGGACCGTCGCGTCGACGCGCGTCCGCGGCCCGATTCCCGCGCGAACGGACGCGACGGCCTCGCGGTCGAACGCCCCTTCGGCGTCGCGGACGGCGAGCAGCGCGAGCAGCTCCGCCCGCGTCGCGGTGACGCGCCGCGTGCCGTTCGGCGCGTCCCCGTCCGGGTACGCCACGGTCGCGGTCTCTGTGACGAGTCGGTCGGCGGCGTCGGTCGGGGTCGGGCCGCCGGGACCGCCGGCGTCGGTCGCGCCGAGCGCGACGACGCTGGCGGAGACGCACAGCAGCAGCACCGTCACGTCGAGGACGGTGCTGGTCACCGCCACACCACCGCCCGGAGCGTCCCCCGGACGTTCCGTCCCGGCGCCACGCGCACCGTCACCCGCCGCTCGGCGACCGCGACCGCCTCCGGCGACCGGGCCCCCGGCGGTCCCGGCGCCTCCGGACCGGACGCGGCCGACCACCGCTCGCCGCCCGCCTCCAGTTCGATCGCCGTCGCCGTCCCCGGCGCCTCCGCCCGCCGCAGCCGCTTCGGGTCGACCACGCCCCCGACGGTGACCGCGTCCTCGACGCGGTCGAGCGCCGCCGTCGCGCTCGCTCGGTCCTCGTCGGGCGCCGCGTCCGCGAACGCGCCGGCGTACAGTCCCAGCGCGAGTCCGACGACGATCACCGCGACGAGCGCGGCAACCGGCTCGACGGCGGCGCGATTGGCGGCCGGGAACGGAGGAGCCGGGTCCGTCGTCGCCCCCGGCGCCGTCGAATCGCCCGGCCTCGCGGAGTCCGGTAACACGCGCGATCACCCCACGAGCGTGACGCGGACGTCGCCGTAGTGTACCCGTCGGACCGTGATCCGCTCCGGCGCCGGCGTCCAGGTCGCGTCCGCCGCCCGCGCCCGCTCGGCCGCAGCCGCGAACGCCGACGGGTCGTCGAACGCCGCGTCCGGCGGCGCGCCGTCGAGTACGCGCCGGAGCCGGGCGTCCGTCACCGCGGCCGGCGCCACGCCCGCCGTCGGCCGGACCACCGGCGTGATCCGCGGCGCGTCGAGTGCCGCCCGCGCCGTTCCCCGATCGTCGCCGAGCGAGACGGCGCCCGCCGAGATCCGGATCCGGTCCGCCGCGATTCCGTGCTCGGCGGTCGCCGGATACTCCCCGTCCGCGACCGAGTCGACCGTGCGCGCGACGCCGTCGGCGTCCGGCGGCGGCGAGGCTGGAAACGCGGCCGCCACGCCGACGGCCGCGACGCTCACGACGGCCAGGCCGAGCCACGCGTACGTGGCGTCGAGGTGGGTCTCGAACATGGCGCGGCTGGCCGCGGTTTGGTATATAAAGGATCGGGGTCGCGGGCCGGTGGCGCTGGCCGGCGTCGACCGCCGTCGCGTCCTCCCCCGCCAAGTATCAGAACAGCAGGCCGGCGCCGGCGAACGCGACGAGGAACGTCGCGGTGGCCGTCGGCAGCGCGATCCCGATCCGATACGCCACCAGCGTCCGGTCGAACCCGCGTTCCAGCCCCGTCGCCAGCCCGGTGAGGAGCGCGGCGAGCAGCAGCACGTACGTCCCCACGATCCGGCCGAGCACCGGCACCGACAGTGTCCCCGCGCCGCCGCTCGCCCCAGCCGGACCGCTCCCGCCTGCGGCGCCCCCCGCTTCGACGCCCGCGCCGCCGCCGGCGCTCAGCCCGCCGCCGAGCGCGTCGGCGCCCGCCGCCGCCCCGACACCGAGCCCACCGACGTCGACCGCGTCGATCCCGGTCGCGAGCGCGACGGTCGCCCCGCCGACGAGCGGCGCGAACACGGCGGCGGTGTTCGAGAGGGTCCCCGTGACGGTCGCCAGCTGGCGGCGCGCGTCGCGTTCGAGGTCGCGCAGGGACTCCAGCTGGTCCGCGAGCTCCAGCAGCACGTCGCCGGCGGGCCTTCCCTCCCGCGCGGCGACGGCGAGCAGCGCGATTGCGCCGCGGAGCCTGGGCGACGGGACGGCGGCCGCCGGGCCGCCCCGCCCGAGGAACGCCTCGCGGACGCCGACCCGCAGCGTGTCGCTGCGCCGCCCGGCGCGCTCGAACACCTCGCCTGTCGCGCCGTCCAGCCGCTCGCCGGCGTTCGCGACGGCGGTCTCGACCGCGATCCCCTCGGCCACGTCGCCGCCGATCACGGTCATCGCGTCGGGGAGTCCCCGCTCCACGTCGCGCACGTCCGACAGCACCGCCCGACGGGGCCGCGCGAGAACGAACAGCGCGCTCCCGACGCCGACGCCGACGCCCGCGACCGGCCACGCCCACGGCGCCACGAGCCGCGCGGCGACGACGGCTGCCGCCGCGCCGAGCGCGAGGCCGGCGAGGAGCGCCGACCCGCCCCGGTCCGGCACGTCGGGGTGATCGCCGTCGATCCGCGGCGGCGGGAACGCGACCGGGCGACGGAAGAGCAGCCACGCCGAGGCGGCCACCAGCCCGCTCGGGAGCGCGACGAGGTACAGGCCGGCGACGAGCCCGGGGCCGATCGCGACGCCGGCGGCGGCGCCCGCGGGAAGCAATGCGATGAGCGCCAGCGGGAGCAACACGCCGAACGCGTACAGCGCGGAGACCGGGCCCCGAACCGCGCCGACGAACGACGCGAGCCGGTCGGTCGTCCCGGAGAGCGTCGCGTCGAGCGCGCGGTCGAGGCACCGTCCGCGGCGCTCGGGCGGCGCCGTCGCAGCCGTCCGGACCAGCGCCGCGGCGCGGTCGATCGCCGGGAACCACGGGCGCCACTCGCGTGCGAACGCCTGAAGGCCGCTCGTCGGCCCGTCCGCGCTCCCCCGCTCGTGGCGGGCGAGCGCCGCGGCCAGCGGCCCGTCCCCGGTCCGCCCGGCGAACCGCACCGCGCGCTCTGTCGAGGGGTCGAGGCGCATCCGCAACACGAGTCGACCGACGAGCCCCGGCGCCGCGCCGAGCGCCCGCGTCCGCCTGAGCGAGGCGAGCCAGACCGGCGCCCGATGGACCGCGTGGACCCCGCCGACGAAGGCGGCCAGCCCCGCGGGTGCGGCGGCGACCGCGCCGGCGACGAGCGCCGCGACGGCGGTGACGACCCCGCCCGCGACGACTCCGATCCGGTACCCGAGGCTGACGATCCGTTCGGGGGAGCGGTCCCACCCGAGGAACGCGACCGCCCGCCGTAGCTCCTCCGAGGCCCCCTCCCCTTCGTCGCTCGATCTGACCGATCTGTCGGATCGGGGCGACTGGGTTCCCGTCATCGGTCGCCCCCCACGTACCTGGCCGGGGCGGTCCGCCCGGTCCGAACCGCTTCCCGGATCCCGTCGGCCCGCCGATCGACGGCCGCTCGTACCGCCGCGTACGACTCGTCCCTGCCCGCGAGGCCCTCGATCAGTCGGCTCTCGCCGCGGTCGATCCGCCCCGTCGCGACGAGTCCGTCCCGGGTGCGCTCGAAGAGCGGCTCGAAGCTCACCCCCTCGCCGCGGTCGGCGACCTCGACGATCGATTCGACGCGGTGGGAGTCGAGCACCGCGATCAGGTCGGTCGCGGCGAACGACGAGCGGGGGACGCCGAGGTCGGTGACGACGCGCTCCTCGACGGCCGCCGGGTCCTCGCCGTGGATCGTCCCGAGGACCGTCTCGCCGGCGGCGCCGACGCGCATCGCCTCGTACAGCGCCCGCGCCTCCTCGCCGCGCACCTCGCCCACGCTCAGCGCGCCGCCGCCCATGCGGAGCGCGGTCCGCACGGCGTCCGCCGGCGCGAGCTCGGCGCCGTCCCCGACGCGGAGCCGCTGGGCGTCCCGGCCGGCGTCCGCGAGCGCGTCGACTGGCAGTTCCGGCGTGTCTTCGACGACGACCGTCCGCGTTTCGGCGGGCAGTTCCCACAGCAGCGCTCCGAGCGCGGTCGTCTTCCCCGCGGCCCGTCCCCCGGCGATCAGCCCGGCCACGCCGCGCTCGACGGCGACCGACAACAGCCCGGCGGCCGCGGGCGTGAGCGTGTCGACGGACGCCAGCCGAGCGAGCGTCCACGCCTCCGGGTCGCCGCGGCGGAAGGTGAACGAGAGGCCGTCGCTCGCCGGCGCCGTGGCCGCGGCGACCCTGACGCGCCCGGTCTCGGACTCGATCGTCGCGTCGAGCGTCGGGGTCGCACGCGAGAACGCCCGCCCGCTCTCCCGCCGGAGCCTGGACGCCAGCGTGGCCGCCCCCTCCGGCGGGAGCCGGACGTTCGTCCGGCACCGCTCGCCGTCGAGGACCACGCGGAGCGGGTTCTCCGCCACCGGCGCCGTCACCGTCGCGTCGCTCACGCGCTCGTCGGCGAAGACGTGCTCGAACGCGCCGTAGCCGTGCGTGTGCCGCCGCAGCACCTCGGTCAGGTCCGCGACCGGGTCGCCGTCGTCCGCGGCCGATCGAACCGCTCGTCCGGGCGCTCTGTCGCCCCCGCGGGGATCGCCGAGCAGCCGGTCCCGCGCGTCGGCTAGCGTCGCGACGGCGTCGGCGTCCAAGTCGGCGCTCGGCGGCGTGAGGTGGTACGTCCTGAGGGAGTCGTCGCCCTCGTAGAGCCGGACGGTCGCCCCGGTCGCGACCGTCCAGCGGTCGACCAGCGTCGCGCCCGGCGGCGGCGCGGCCGCGACGCGCGCTGTCGCGGCCGTCGGGCCGACGTGCGCGCGGAGGATCTCGCCGAGGTCGCCGAGGTCGCGGTCGCCATCGACGCCGTCCGCGCCTCCGGCGAGCTCTTCGGCGGCCGACAGCAGCCCCGTCTCGGTCGCGACGCGCTTCGCGGGGCCCGCGCGGCCGGCCGCCTCCGCCGCCGCGCCGAGCGGGTCGCGGACGACACGGTCGGCGAGCCGTTCCTCGTGGAACCCGATCCGCTCGCGGAACCGTCCCGCGGCGATCAGGAGCTCGGCCGCCCGGTCGGCGTAGGAGCGCTCTCGGCCGCGGTGCCGCGTCCTGATCACGTCGGCGTCGCGGTCGGCGAGCGCCGAGACGACGGTCGCGAGGCAGTCCGGGCTCGCGGCGAGGTCGCCGCGCCCGGGGCAGCCGTCGGCGTCGACGTCGAGCACGACCCGGTCCTCGACGCCCGTCCCCACGGGCTCGCGGAACGTCGGCTCGCACCGACACGCGCCGGCACCGTCGTCGACCCACGGGAGCCGTCCGAGCGGCGTCCCGCCGTCGCCGTCGGCGAGTCGTTCGGTGAGGTCGAGGTTCATGCCGGCCGTGGCCGCGGTTCGGTACATAAACGATCGCCCGCTCACTCGCCCCCGTTCTCCGCCACCGACCAGCTTCAGCCGATGCGACCGATCCGGACCGTCGGTCCCCCGTCGTCGACGTACCGGATCCGGATCCGGTTGGGTCCCGGTCGGAGTTCGATCGGGCCGCCGACGATGTCGACGGCCGTCTCCGCGGGTCCCGTTCCGACGCGGAGCGTGCGCTTCGGTCCGCCGTCGATCCGGTACGCGAGCGCGACGCCGCCCGGTCCCTCCGCCGACTCGACGAGCGCGACGCGGTCCGTCTCGGCCGCGGCGAACCCGGTCGGGACGCGCAGGAGGACCGTCGTCCCCGCCGCCATCGCCGGGTCGCTCACGGGGGTCGACCCGCTGACGACGCCGCCGATCGCCCGCTCCAGTCGGTCCGTCTCGACGCCGAGCCGCTCCGCCGTCGTCGCGGTCCGGGCCGTCTCGACCGCGGGCATCGACGCCGCCAGCAGCGCGACCGCCACGAGGACCGTGAGGACCACGCGGATCACGGCGCGCTCACAGCGACTCCCGGAGCCGGTCCAGCGCGTCCGTCGCCCACGCGCCGCCGTCGTCGCTCGCGCCACCGCCGCCCTCGATGCTCCCCTCACCGCCGGTGCGGGGGGCGGAACCCGGCCCGTCGTCCGGCAGGGCGGCGTCGAGGGCGCTCTCCGACGGGACCGCGCCGTCGGCGGGGCCGGCGTCGGTCGCATCTTGGTCGAGTTCGTCGTCACGGTCGGCGTCGCGGTCCGCCCCTCGACTCGCTTCGGTCGCCCGCGCCAGCGCCAGGTCGGCCCGCCGCTCGACCTCGTCGTTGACCGCCCTGACCGCTCCCGCGTAGCCGCGGATGGCCTGCGTCGCGGCCTCCAACTCCGCGACGCGTTCCTCCACGTCGTCGAGCCGCGATTCGAGCCGCTCGCGCTCGGCCGTCGCCCGCGCCTCCCCGGCGGCGTCCGCCGGGCGCGCGTCGCCTCCGGTCACCGCGCGCTCGACGGCGCGGAGCCGGGACTCGATCCGGTCGTTCGGGCCGTTCGCGTCCGTCGGCGTCGCGGCCTCCGACTCCGTCTCCGCTCTCGACGGCTCGGTCCCGCGTGCGTGATCGGTCATGCGGCCCGTTGCCCGCGGTTCCCTTCTTAAACCTCGGGGAAAGGGTATTGTCGCGGGGGGTGGTACGTCCCCGCATGAAGGCAGTCCTCCTCGGCGTCGGACAGGCCGGCGGGAAGCTGGCGACCGCCATCACCGAGTTCGACGCCGACGCCGGCTACGGCGCGGTCCTCGACGCGCTCGCCGTCAACACCGCCGCGGCCGACCTCGACCCCCTCCCGCTTGAAACGGTCCTCGTCGGGCAGTCCCGAGTCAACGGCCACGGCGTCGGCGGCGACAACGAACTGGGCGCCGAAGTGATGGATGAAGACGCCGTCGAGGTGCTCGACGCGCTCGCCCCGAAGGTCACCGCGGAGGCCGAGGCGGTGTTCGTCGTCGCCGGCCTCGGCGGCGGGACCGGCTCCGGCGGCGCGCCGGTCCTCGTCCGCGAACTGAACCGCGTGTACGACGTGCCCGTCTACGCCATCGGCGTCCTCCCCGGCCGCGACGAGGGGACGATGTACCAGGTGAACGCCGGCCGGTCGCTGAAGACGCTGGTCCGCGAGGCGGACGCGACGATCCTGTTGGACAACGACGCGTGGCGCTCCGCGGGAGAGTCCGTCGAGGGCGGCTACGAGGCGATCAACGCCTCGATGGCGAAGCGGATCGGCCTCATCCTCGCCGCCGGCGAGGCGGTCGAGGGCGTCGGCGAGTCGGTCGTCGACACGAGCGAGGTGATCAACACGCTTCGCTCGGGCGGGATGGCCGCGGTCGGCTTCGCGTCGGCGCCGGCGGCCGAGGACCCGCAGGAGAACGTCACCACGGTGACCAGCGCGGTCCGGAGCGCCGTGATGACGGGGCTCTCGCTGCCGAACGCGACCGACGCCGACGCCGCCCTCGTCGCGGTCGCGGGCGACCCGGACCGGATCTCGCGGAAGGGCGCGGAGAAGGCCCGGAAGTGGCTTCAAGAGGAGACGGGGTCGATGCAGGTCCGCGGCGGCGACTTCCCGCTTGACTCCGAGCGGATCGCCGCCTTGGTCCTCCTCGCGGGCGTCGAGCGCTCCCAGCGCGTCGAGGCGTTCTTAGAGCGCGCGCGGCAGGCGGTCCGCGACGAGCGCGAGGAGAAGCCCGACCCGGCGGCCGCGTTCGAGAACGACGAGATCGACGATCTGCTGTAGGCTCGGCGCTCTCCTCGCCCGCCCGCGAGACAGGTTCCGCACCTTTTTGGTCACGCCCGGTGGAGTTTCGCCCGATGACTAACCCGTGGGACGACTGGGACCACGTGCTGAAGGTCGACCCCGACAAGGACCTCCGCCCGGGCGAGACCTTCGAGGACGTGTGCCGGACCGGGACGGACGCGATCGAGATCGGCGGGACCCTCGACGTCACCGCGGAGAAGATGACGCGCGTCGTCGACGCCGCCGCCGAGTACGACGTGCCGCTGTACCAGGAGCCGTCGAACCCGGGCGTCGTGATCGACTCCCCGTCGCTCGACGGCTACCTGATCCCCACCGTGTTCAACGCGGGCGGTCCCTTCTGGATCACGGGCGCCCACAAGGAGTGGGTGCGCATCGACGACCTCGACTGGAGCCGGACCCACACTGAGGCGTACATCGTCATGAACCCCGAGGCCTCGGTCGCCCAGCTGACGGAGGCCGACTGCGACCTCAGCGCCGACGACGTGGGGGCGTACGCGAAGGTCGCCGAGCGCATGTTCGGCCAGGAGATCGTCTACGTCGAGTACTCGGGCACCTTCGGCGACACGGAGAAGGTCGCGGCCGCCCACGACGCCTTGGACGACGCCACCCTCTTCTACGGCGGCGGCATCCACGACTACGAGTCGGCCAACGAGATGGCCGCCCACAGCGACGTGATCGTCGTCGGCGACCTGCTCCACGACGAGGGCGTCGACGCCGTCCGCGAGACGGTGAAGGGCGCGAAGGACGCCTGAGACCGTCGACAGCGCAGTCAGCTCCCGCTCAGTCCGCTCCCGCGTACCCGTCCAGCATGTTCTCGACGTACTTCGCGATCACGTCCACCTCCAGGTGGACCGGGTCGCCGACCGACTTCTCGGAGAGCGTGGTGAGGTCGTAGGTGGTCGGGATGATCGCGACGTCGAACTCGTCGCCGCGCTTCTCGGCGACCGTCAGCGAGATGCCGTCGAGCGTCACGGAGCCCTTGTCGACGAGGTAGTCGCCGTGCCCCTCGGGGATCGCGAAGGTGAACCGCCAGTCCTCGCCGACGCGCTCGATCCCCCGGACCTCGGCGACCGTGTCGACGTGGCCCTGAACGACGTGGCCGTCGAACCGCCCGTCCGCGGGCATCGCCCGCTCGACGTTGACCGCGTCGCCCTCGCGCACGTCGCCGAGGTACGTCTTCGCGACCGTCTCGCTCGCGAGGAACACCTCGAACCAGTCGGGCTCGTCGCCCGCCTCGCCGCCGTCGCTCGCCTCGACCGCGCCGCCGGTCCCGTACTCCTCGACGGTCAGACAGACGCCGCTCACGCTTATCGACTGCCCGTGATGGAGGTCGTCGAACCCGTCGACGCCGATCCGCAGGCGGAGTCCGTCGTCGGTCTCGGTCCGCTCGCGGACCGCGCCGGTGCCCTCGACGATGCCGGTGAACATACCGGAACTGGGGGCGGGCGACGGTTATCGGTTCTGGGTCAGCGCGGTCCGGGGGCCGCCCCCGTCACGCGGCGGCGCTGCGCCGGGCCCCTTTTCTCCCCCGGGGATCAACTGAGGGTCGATGCGACTCGGACTGCTGGACATGATCGGGCTGGCGGCCTCGCTCGTCTTCGCGCTGCCGCTCGCCAACTACGCCGTCATCCGGCTGGCCGCCGGCGAGACCGCGCTCGGTGCCGGGCTGCTCGTCGTCGCCGCCGCGATGGTCGTCCTCCCGCAGTACTTCCTCGACCCCGCGCGGATCGCCCGCAAGCTCTTGTCCGGGCTGCTGCCGCGCCAACTGCGCGGCGACCCCGACGGGACGGCTTCGGGTCGAGCGGGCGACGACGAGTCCGGGTCGACGGACGCCGCCGCGGTCGACGGCGACGACGCGACGGGGCGGTAGCTCGCTGGCCTTCAGACGGCGTCCGCGTCCGACCGCTTCTCCGGCACGATTCCGAACGGGTACTCGGCCAGTATCTCGTACCCCTCGTCGGTGACGACGATCAGGTCCTCCAGCCTGACCCCGCCGACCTCGGGGTCGTAGACGCCCGGTTCGACGGTCACCACGTGCCCCGGCCGGAGCTCGCCCGCGCCGGACAGCGACGGCCCCTCGTGGAGGCTCACGCCGACGCCGTGGCCGGTGCCGTGGGTGAAGCCGGCCTCGCCCTCGCCCGCGTTCGGGTCGAAGCCGTACGCGGCCAGCTCCGCGGTCGCCTCGCCGTGGACGGTCTTCGCCGGAACTCCGGGCTCGACCTCGTCGAGCGCCGCCTCGCGGGCGGCCTCGACCGCGACGTACGCGCGGCGCTCCCAGCCGCCGTCGCCGTCGACGACGAACGTCCGAGTCACGTCGCCGTAGTACCCGTCCGGGCCGCGCGGAGAAACGTCGAGCAGCACCGTCTCGCCGGGCCGGATCGGGTCGTCGCCGACGTAGTGGAGATCGGCCGCGGAGGGGCCGGCGCCGATCACCGTGTTGCCGGCGTCGCGGACGCCGCGCGCGGCGAGGACCGCGTTCACCTCGCGCCGGAGCCGCTCCGTCGTGAGGGGCTCGTCCTTCCAGCGGAGCGGCGGGCGGCGGTCCGTCTCCGCCTCCTCGCCGCCGTCGCCCCCGTCGTCGTCACCCCCGCTCTCGTCGACCTCGCTCTCGGCGAGGATCGCCTCGGCGCGGGCCATCCCGGCGACCGCCGCGCGCTGGACGCGGCGGTGCCGGTCGACTTCGGCGGGCGTCTTGCGCGCCCGGGCGTCGGCGACCGCATCGGTCGAGGCCAACTCGACCCCCGCGCGTTCGAGGTACACCGCGGCGTCGTGCGGGATCGAGGCGGGCGCGAGGACGGTCGGGTCGGCGCCCTCGGTCGCCGAGTTCGGGTCGTCGACGAGTTCGTTCACGACCGCGGCCGCGCGCTCGCCGGCGTGGTCGCCGACGCCCTCGGTCCGGACCTCGCGAGCGACCCCGTCGTGGAACGTCGTCTCGGCGTCGTCCGGTCCGTCGGCGTCGGTCGCGCCGGCGGGCCCGCGCGCGGCCGAGACGAACTCCCGCTCCGCCTGCTCGCGGAACAGCGCGGGCGCGCAGAGGACGGCTCGACCGGCCGGCGCGTCGGCCGGCGTCTCCCCGTCCCCGCCGCTCGGCGCGACGACCAGCGCGTACGGGCGGTCCGGCCCCGAGAACCGCGTCAGGTAGCGGAGGTCGTCGTCGTCGCGGTCGCCGACGGCGACGAACGCGGCCGCGTCCGCCTCGCGGACCGCCTCGACGACGGGCCGGAGGTCGGTCCGGAGCGGGCGGGGTCCTCCCTCGCCGTCTCCCGGCGTCGCGTCGCCCCCGCTCACGGCTCGGGTTCGGGGACCGCCAGCTCCGCCTGGACCTCGTCGACGAGCTCTTGGGCCGGCTCGTCGCGGAGCTCGTTGAACAGGAGGACGCTGATCGGGAGCGTCGGCGCGCCGCTGATGAGGCTCTCCATGATCACGAGCCGCTCGCGGGCGCGGGACATCCCGACGTAGAAGACGCGGCGCTCGTTGTCGGTGAGGACCGGCACGGGGCTCGTCGACTTCGTGAACTCCTCGACGCCGTCGACGTCGGTCGGGTCGTCGATGGAGGCCGCCATCTGCTCGACCACCTTCTCCGTGAGGTCGGTGGCGACGAACACGTGGTCGGCCTCGCGACCCTTCGCCGAGTGGATGGTGCCGACGCGGACGCGGGTCGGGTCGGTGCCCCGGTAGTCGCCGTCGAAGTACGCGCCCATCGACTTGCGCTGGAAGCTCGTCACCTTCCGGACCATGTCGTCCGCGCTCGCGGTGTCCGGCATGAAGGGGATGTACTCGTTCAGCGTGTCGGCGGCGACCTCGATCTCGGCCACGTCGTCGGCGTCGGCCGCCTCCTCGCGGTCGTCGAGGAAGTCGTAGAACTCCTCGCGGTCGTGGGTGCCGAACGCGGAGTCCTGGAGCATATCCGCGAGCCGCCGCGCCTCGAGGCCGGTGACGGGCTCGTCCGCCTCGGCCTTCTCGATGGCGCTGACGTAGTCTTGGACCCGGTCGGTCCACATGCGCCCGTCGGTGAGCATCGTGAACGGGATGCCGTGGTCGATGAACTCGTCGATGAAGTCGAACATCTGGTAGCGCGCCCGGAACAGGCACATGATGTCGCCCTCGTCGTCCTCGACGGTGTACCGGACGTTCCGGACGAGCTCGATCATCGAGGGCGACTCGATCGCCTCCACGGTGCCGCCCTCCTTGCGCGGGTGGAGGTCCTTCTCCTGCCGCTTGTCGATGTGGCGGATCTCGGCGTTGACGACGTTGAGGATCTCCGAGGGGAGCCGGTAGGAGTTCGGCAGGACCACGTCCTCGTCGACCTCGGTGTCGAGGAGGAGGTCGGGGTCGGCGCCCTGCCACGCGTAGACGACCTGGTCGTCGTCGCCGGCGATGAGCACTTTCTCCATGTGCGGGCGCCACTCCTCGAAGACGTTGTACTGGAGCGTCGTGATGTCCTGGAACTCGTCGATGATCAGGTAGTCGACGCTGGGGACGAGCGAGCGCTGCGCGACCCGTTCGAGCATGTCGGCGAAGCCGACGAGGTCGTTGTCGCCCTTGTACGCGCGCCACGCCCGGATCGTCTCGGGGATGTCGATCCGGTCGTCGTCGGACGGCCACGTCGGCGTGTACTTGTTCCCCTGCTGGGCGTTCGGGTCCTCCTCGGGCGGGAGCCGGACCTCCTCGACGTTCCACTGGAAGGGCACGTCGTACCAGTCGGCCACGTCGCGCTCGGTGCGCTGGAGCCACTGCGAGGTGGCGATGATCTTGTTGCCGATTGTCGTCGACCGCGCGGTGCGGCGGCCGGCGCCGCCGTGCTGGTCCTCGAACTCGATGCCGTACTCCTCGCAGAACGCCTCCTTGTCGTCCTCGCCGACCACGTCGCCGCGCGAGAGGTCCAGCAGCTCGTACGCCTTCGCGTGCATCGTGCTGACGTTCCCCTGGAGGCTGCGCGGGGAGACGTCCAACCGCTCGGCGAGCCGCTCGCGGATCTCCGCTGCCGCCGCGCGCGTGTACGAGACGACGAGCACGTCGCGAACGTCGGCCCCCTCCTCGTCGAGAATCCCTTCGACGCGGTCCAGGAGCGCGGTCGTCTTCCCGCTCCCGGGACCCCCGAACAGCCGCGTCACCGTGGTATCAGTCATTATTACCCCCAGATTCCGACTCTCCTTAAACGCCGTGGCTCGACGGCCGTCACCCCGCGTTCCGGTCCGGCCGCGACGGACGGGCGCCTCGCCGCCCGCTCGGCCGTCAGCTGCTCCGCGTGGCGCGGGCCTCGCGGACGTCGGCGCCGTCGCGGACCAGGTCCTCGCAGGCCGGACAGACGCGGGGCCGATCGACCTCGTTCGGGGTGAACACCCGAACGTAATCTGTCGTGACGAACGAACCGCAGTTCTGACAGGTCGGCATGGTAGTCACTATCGGGTAATTCCTCATAATACTACCGGGGAGTACGACGGAAAGAAAATCCCTACACCGCGGCGTCGCCGCGGGGGTCAGTTCGGCCGCCAGTCGCAGACGGAACACCGCGCCGTTCCTTCCTCGTGGAGCGCACCGCACTCGGGACACTGGAGCTTGTTATAGGACCGCTCCCAGCCTACGATCTCTGTCTCGTGGCCGTGATCGGACAGGAACTCGTCGAACACGTCGTCGTCCGAGCTGGGTGCACTACTGGACATGCGTGCCATGGTATGCCACACCAGCATATATATCTTTCTGCCGTTCTCGTCGCTGCGAATTACGCGACCGTTCGATCAGTTTTTCTGAACAGAAGCGCAACTACGAAACTTCGATGTGCGACGACCGACACGGAAGGAGATTCCCGTCGCGTTCACCACGGCTCGTTCTTGACGCCGAGGAGATAGGCGCCGACGTTCGTGACGACGTGGAGGACGGGCGTCATCACGAGGACGACCGCGAGGACGCGCGGCGTGAACACCGCGAGCGCCCAGTCGGTGTCGACGACGAAGGCGAGGACCAGCGCGCCGCCGACGAAGTCCAACTGGTCGAGCCCGGGGAACGCGGCGCCGCGCTCGCGTCCGGACCGGCGCTTGAGGAAGGAGGCGCCGATGTCGCCGCACATCGCGCCGAACGCGAGCGCGAACGCCGCCGGGAGCGCGAACGTCGGCAGATCGGCGCCGAGCGCGGCGCTCGCCGGGTCGGCGAGGCGGTTGAGCGCGAGCGCGAGCAGCACGCCGACGAGTGTCCCCACCGCGGTCCCGCGCCACGTCTTCCCGTCGCCGAGCAGCCGCGCGCCGCGCCACTCGCGGCCGCCGTCGATGGGGCGGCCCCCGCCGGCCAGCACCGCGGCGTTGTTGGGGACGTACGCCGGGAGCATCGCCCAGAACGCGGTCGCAACGAGCGTACCGATCATGTCCTCACCGCCGGCGCGCGGCGTTTTATAAACCCCGGATCGGGCTTGCGGTCGTCGCCGCCGGGTCGACAAAGGTAAAGTTCGCCCCGACCGGAACTGTTCGTATGATTCCCCCCATCGCCAGTCGGTTCGTCGCCGGCGAGAGCGTCCCGTCCGCCCTCGACCACGCTCGGGCGGCGAACGAGGACGGCGTCGCGGTCATCCTGAACCTGCTCGGCGAGCACTACGACGACCCCGCGGACGCCCGCGCGGACGCCGACGCCTACCTCCAGCTCCTCGACGACATCGCCGACAGCGGCCTCGACGCCTGCGTCTCGGTGAAGCCCTCCCAGATCGGCATGGACGTGTCGGCGGACCTGTTCGAGGAGCACTACCGCGAGATCGTCGCCCGCGCCGACGAGCTCGGCGCGTTCGTCTGGTGCGACATGGAGGACGCCGACACCACCGACGCCACCCTCGACGCCTTCGAGTCCATCGCGGCCGACTACCCGTGGAGCGTCGGCCAGTGTATCCAGTCGAACCTCAAGCGGACCCCGGACGACCTCGACCGGCTCGTCGACGTCCCCGGCAAGATCCGGCTCGTGAAGGGCGCCTACGACGAGCCGTCGTCGATCGCGTACACCGACAAGGCGCGCGTCGACGAGGCGTACCGCGACGACCTCCGGTTCCTCTTCGAGCGCCGCGACCGCGGGATCGCGGTCGGGAGCCACGACCCCGAGATGATCTCGCTCGCCGACCGGCTCGCGCGCGAGGGCGGCGCCGACTACGAGGTCCAGATGCTGATGGGGGTCCGCGAGGACGCCCAGCGCGACCTCGCCGCGCAGGGGGTCGACGTGTACCAGTACGCCCCGTACGGTGGCAAGTGGCTCTCGTACTTCTACCGCCGCGTCCGCGAGCGCAAGGAGAACCTGACGTTCGCGGTGCGGGCGGTGTTGGGAGGGTAGGCGAGGCGACCGCCGACCGGCCTCGGGCCGCCGCCGCGTGGAAGCCCTCTTAAGGATTGCCGACACATACCGATCCGATAGATGTCCACGTGGAAACGCGACTTCGCCAGCGGGCTCATCGTGCTGGCGCCGCTCCTCGTCCTCCTCTTGGTCCTCCGCTGGATCTACCAGTACATCGCGTCGATCCCGCTGATCGAGGGGCTCCAGCCCGAGATCATTCCCACGCCCCTAGAGCCCGTCTCGCGCGTCGTCATCGCGTTCGCGGTGTTCGCGACCGTCGTCCTCGCGGTCGGCTACTTCATGCGGACCACGCTCGGGCGCCTGGCGGAGTCGGCCGTGGACGACGCGATAAACCGGATCCCGGCGCTCCGGGTGGTGTACAACGCCTCGAAGCTCGCGATCGAGACGGCGATCTCCGGCACGGACGAGCTCCAGAGCCCGGTGTACATCGAGACGTGGCCGGGAATACGGATGACGGCCTTCCGGACCGGCAAGAAGACCCGCGACGGCAAGATCGTCTTGTTCATGCCGACCGCGCCGAACATCACCACCGGCTTCGTCATCGAGGTCGAGCCGGAGCGGATCGAGGAGACGGGCGAGACGGTCGAGGAGGGGATGACGCGCGTCCTCTCGGCCGGGTTCGCGGAGTCGGCCCACCAAGTCCCCGTCCACGAGGAGGCCCCCGAAGAGGGGGACGGGGCGGGTACTCCCGGCGGCTACGGTCACGTCCGGACCGACGGCACCCCGAGCGACGGGGAGGGGTCGGCGGCCGACGGCGGTAGTTCCGGCGAGTAGACGGTCCACGTTCCGGCGAGTGAACGCTCTATTGAAACTGGGTCGCGCGGATTATAGGTACGTGAACCACTCGTCGTGGTCGTCCGTCCGGCGCTCGACCAGGTCGAAGAAGGCGCTCTGGAGCTCCTCGGTCACCGGCCCGCGGGTGCCCGCGCCGATCTCCGTGTCGTCGACCGAGCGGATCGGGGTGACCTCCGCGGCGGATCCCGTGAAGAACAGCTCGTCGGCGGTGTACAGCTGCCCCCGCGAGATGACGGCCTCGTCGTGGACCTCGTAGCCCCGCTCCTCGGCGAGGGTGATCACGGTGTCGCGGGTGATCCCTTCGAGGATGGACTGGGCGGGCCCGGTGGTGTATATCTCGCCGTCGTTCACCATGAAGACGTTCTCGCCGGGCCCCTCCGCGACGTTGCCCTCCTTGTTGAGGACGATGGCCTCGACGTAGCCGTTCCGGCGCGCCTCCTCGCCCGCCAGCATGGAGTTGACGTAGAGGCCGGTCGTCTTCACGTTCGTCGGCACCTGCGAGGACGCGTGCTTCCGCCACGAGGAGACCATCACGTCGACGCCGTCCTCGAGCGCCTCCTCGCCGAGGTAGGCGCCCCACGGCCACGCCGCGAGGACGAGGTCGGTCGGGCAGTCCTTCGGCGAGACGCCGAGCGAGTCGTAGCCGTAGTAGGCGATCGGCCGGATGTAACAGGACTCCAGGTCCTGCCGGTCGAGCAGTTCGAGGGTCGCCTCGGTTATCTCCTCGCGGGAGTGCTCGATGTCCATGTCGTACATCTTCGCGGAGTCGAACAGCCGGTCGAGGTGTTCGTCCCACCGGAAGATGGCCGGCCCCCGCTCGGTGTCGTAACAGCGGACACCCTCGAACACGCCGCTCCCGTAGTGGAGCGCGTGCGTCAGAACGTGGGTCGTCGCGTCCTCCCAGTCGAGGAACTCCCCGTTCTTCCAGATCGTGTCGACGTCCATCTCGTCGAATCCCATGGTTCGTCGTTGCGGTCGGCGGGCTTAAAACTGTGACAACCGGCCTGGGACTGCCGGAACGGGCGCCGCGCCCCCCGAAGGCCTACCACGCGCCACACCCGGGATATCGGCATAGCCGGGTTCCGCGCGGCCGTCCGCGACGCGCTCCGCCCCCGGCGCCAGCACCTCCTCCCGCTCCTCGCGGCCGGCTACGTCCTCGGCGTCGCCGGACTCCTCGCGCTCGACCCGTGGCCATTGGTCGTCAAGGCGCTGTTCGTCGCCGCGCTGCCGGCGCTCGCGTACGTCGCCGCCGCGGCCGTCGGCGCGCTCGCACCCGACCGCGTCCCGACGCCGTCGCGGTCGCGGGCCGCCACGACCGCCGCGCTCGCCGGGGCCACCGCCGTCGGCCTCGTCGTCGCCCTCGCCGACGTGTCGTCGCTCGCCGTCGTCGTGATCCCGGCGGCCGCGGTGCTCGCGTGGCCGCTGGTGGGGGCACGTACCTCGGGATCTGGTTCGGGTGGTCCGACGCGTCGCCGCTGGTCGTCGCCGCGTCGTTCGCCCTCGGCGCGGCGATACGGGCGGGTCGTTGACCGGGGTGGTGTCGTTCGGAGTGCTCGTTTCGAGCGGGTCAACGGAGCCTGTTTGTTTATCAAAGTGTACTCCCGAAAACGGCGAGGATCGACACCTCCGAAGCCCCAGTCGCGAGGCCCGCGCACGCTCGCTGCGCTCCTCGTCACTCGCTTCGCTCGCTCCTGCGGTGCTTACGTCACCTGCGCGGGCCTCGCGACTGCCCCTTCGAGCCCCACCCAGCACGGCACCTCACGCCTCCCCAGCCTCGCGGCTCACGCTTCGCGGCTTCGCCGCTCGCG